>DAOVUO010000318.1 GCA_030632545.1 Bacteroidales bacterium | reverse complement strand
AGTGGACATGGAGCTTCAGAACGACATAATGTATGCCTTGCCACCCCCGATGGCTGGTTTTTTTGAGTTTTCGCTAATGCGCACCAGAGGCGATATTGACCAAAAAGTACTTAGCGAATTGTTTCACGAATATATGAATATTGAAGAAGATTTTATTCGCGAATTATTTACACTTGGCGATACTCAGCTAGGACGTACTTTTGTACAAGAAACAGCACTTTCGAAAGAAAATGCCCTACATGTACTCAACTATGAACGAGCAAGCGAAATAATTAAAACAGCCACACACATTGGAGTTGGTACATGCTACTGCCGTCATAAAATGATGCACTTGGGTAATGCATGCGATGCACCACTTGATATTTGCATGACATTTAACACCTCGGCTGCTTCGCTTGTAAAACACGGGCATGCCAGAGCTATTGACCAAAGCGAATGCCTTGATTTATTGCAAACTGCCTATGAGCATAATTTGGTTCAGTTTGGCGAGAACGCCCAAAACGATATAAACTTTATCTGCAATTGCTGCTCTTGCTGCTGCGAAGCACTTATTGCAGCACGACGTTTTGCAATATTTAACCCTGTGCATACAACTAACTTTTTGCCAAATATTAACGAAGCTGAGTGCAATGCTTGCGGAAAATGTGTAATTGCCTGCCCAGTGGAAGCTTTAGTAATGGTTTCGGCAAACGACCCAAAAAAGCCTAAAGCTAAAAAACCCAAAGTACTCGAAGATATTTGTTTGGGTTGTGCTGTATGTATACGTAGCTGTCCTACAAATAGTATTTTACTAAAATCGCGCCCAACAAGAGTAATAACTCCAATTGATGGTACGCATAGAGTAGTATTAATGGCAATTGAACGAGGTAAATTACAAAACCTAATTTTCGACAATCAAGTACTTTGGAGCCACAGGGCATTAGCTGGTGTACTAGGCGCAATACTACAACTTTCGCCTATAAAAAAGGCACTTGCAAACAAACAAATTAAATCTCGCTATTTAGAAAAACTAATTACTAAACACACAAAAGCATTTGATGATTAAAAGTATTCAATACTTATAAGCTTATTCTTTATTAAGCATACTAATTGCTCTTTTAACAACATCGTTTGTTATGCCAATTTCTGGTATAGTAAGTATAAACTGATCTGGAAAACAGTCTAATACCATATCGTCAATAATTGTATATTTATTTACTGTATGCTCTTCTAAAAAAGTTTTTATTTGCCTACATCTATCAAATTCCCATTCGTCGGTTGTTATAGCTATAGGCGATTTTATTGATTTATTCCATTTAAAAATAATATCAAGTTCATCCATAGTATAGTCGTGCCTCCACTCCGATGATAATACAATTTCGGCTTGTGTTTCTGTCAAAATTTTATTTAACTTTTGCACACAAACCTTATCAAAGGGGTTAGCAAAATCCAAAACCCATTCACTTTTTGGAGTTTTAGGAGCATTTGCAAGTGCTAATACTCCATCAATATCTAAAAATATTACTTTATCAATTTTCATAAGCTTTATTATTATGTATTTTTAATTACAATATTTCCCCGATGTTCGGAGGCAGGCAGTTAAATTTTAGCCACAGCTTATCCCAAATATCGGGAAATGCACAAATTAATTGAATTATAGAGAATTATAAACACACATTATTCAAACACTAAAGCACTGATATACTCATAATGACACAAACATTTAGCGAACTATTGCTCTAATGAAATAAGTCTAATACCAATGCTTTCAAAAGCCTAAAATAAACAATTATTAACACCAAACTAAATACTGTAAATTATTCTTTTGTTACTTTTGTAGATTATTTAGGTAAAAATAATTGAATGGAAGCAATTGACTATATGGTTTGGGATGTTAATCCGATAATATTTGAAATAGGTTTTTTAAAAGTACGGTGGTATGGAATTTTATTTGCGACTGCTTTAGCACTAGGTTATAGCTTATTAAAAAAAGTATTTGTAAATGAAGGCAAGCCAGAGGAAAGAATGGATACACTATTATTATACTTTATTGGTGGAACTATTATTGGTGCTCGCTTAGGACATACCTTTTTTTACGATTGGGCTTATTACAGTCAAAATCCTATAGAAATAATAAAAATATACAGAGGAGGCTTGGCTAGTCACGGGGCAGTAGTAGGAATTATATTGGCAAGTTGGTTGTTTATTCAGTTTCATTTTAGAGGACATTTTGTATGGCTTATAGATAGAATTGCAATTTTTGTTCCCTTAGGCGGTGCATTAATTCGAATAGGTAATTTTTTCAATTCCGAAATAATAGGTCACGAAACAGATGTGCCTTGGGCTATAGTTTTTTCGTACATAGATAATGTACCACGTCACCCAGCTCAGTTATACGAAGCAATTGCATATTTATTGATTTTTGGTATAATGCTTTATCTTTATAAAAAAACAAAAGCAAGTACACGCCCACTAGAACTTACTGGCTGGTTTTTTAGTTTGATATTTGGATTTCGTATCTTTGTAGAGTTTTTTAAAGAAAAACAATCAGATGCTATAAATGCTAATGATTTATTAAGCATGGGACAGTGGCTTTCGATTCC
Source organism: Bacteroidales bacterium (assembly GCA_030632545.1). Lineage (GTDB taxonomy): Bacteria > Bacteroidota > Bacteroidia > Bacteroidales > DYOH01 > DYOH01. The sequence continues at coordinate 1,694 of DAOVUO010000318.1, read as the reverse complement.
CATAGTAGCATTAGGAATTGGATTTATTGTATATAGCCGTTTAAAAAAAGCATCTAAGGAAGTGATTTCTAATGCTTAGTAATAATTAAATAAAAAAATATGAAATTAGTAATTCCAACAGACGATTTTGTAAACATGGTTCGCAGAACAGGCCATGCAAAGTATTTTGCAGTATATAAAGTTGAGAACAACAATATTGAGCTTGACGAAAAATTTGAAAACAATCACGACCACTCAGACGAGCATCATCATGATAATGAAGACGGACATGGGCACTCGGAGCAAACCGATTTATTTAAGCAATATGACGCTTTGGTTGTAAACATGTTAGGTTCTCATTTTAAGGCTGATGTTATAGAAGCTAAAATAAATGTTTTCTATACTAAAAAGAGCGATATCAAAGAAGCAATAATGGATTTCTTGGAAAATGGCGAGCATTAATATTTTGAAATATGTGTCTAAGGCACTAAAGCTATTAGTTTTAGTGCCTATATATTTTTATCGTTATTTTATATCACCGTTTACACCATCTAGTTGCCGACATGTACCTTCTTGCTCCGAATATGCCATTAGAGCGGTACAGATTCACGGTATATTTATTGGCGTGTATCTTGCGACTAAACGCCTTTCACGTTGTCACCCTTGGGGTACAACAGGCTACGACCCTGTTCCACCACGAAAAATAAAAACTCAACGTTTAAAACTTTAAAAAATCATTAATGAAATTGCATTTAAGTTTATTGCTTATAAGTTTAGTATTAATTAGTGCATGTACCAATACTAATAAGCCTATTGACCAAGATATTATAACTGTAAGTATAGCTCCTCAGAAGTACTTTGTAGATGCCATATCAAATGCGAAATTAAAAGTAAATGTATTTGTTCCTGCGGGTTCTTCGCCTGCTAGTTATGAACCATCGCCACGCCAGATGATTGAGTTACAGAACTCAAATACTTTTATTCAAATGGGTGGCTTGGGTTTTGAAATGGCTTGGTTGCCAAAAATTCAGGAGCAAAACAAAGATTTGAAAATATATAGTGCTAATAAAGGCATAAGTTTGGTTAATGATGAGGAACATGGGAAAAATCCACATGTTTGGATATCGGCAAAACAATGCAAGCATATCGCACAAAATACTTATAATGCTTTAGTGGCCACTTTTCCTGAGAATAAAGGAGTATATGCCAAAAACTTAGTTAAGCTAAATGCAAAAATAGACTCTATCGACCAAATGTACAGAAGTCAATTGGGTGCTCTAGTCAATAAAAACTTTATGATATTCCATCCAGCATTACATTATTTGGCACACGATTATGGTTTAACCCAAATGGCAATAGAGGAACATGGAAAAGAGCCAAGCCCAAATCATTTAATTGAGATTATTAAGCAAGCTAAAGAGCATAATGTGAAAGTTATTTTTATTCAAAAGGAATTTGATATGGAAAATGCACAAGTTATTGCCAAACAAACAGGTGCTAAAATTGTTCAAATCAATCCGTTGGACTACAATTGGGAACAGCAGCAACTAATGCTTTTGAAACAATTGGTTGAAAGTTTGAAGTAGAATTTTTGCCACAGAGATTTGTTATTAAAAAATAAAAACACAAACTTTGAGATACTTCGTGAATAACTTAGTGTTACTTAGTGGTTAAATAATTATTATGTTTTTTACCGCAAAGTAGCACAAAGGATT
>DAOVUO010000117.1 GCA_030632545.1 Bacteroidales bacterium | reverse complement strand
GCTTATAGCTACCATATTTTTTATAAATAGCTACTATTTTTCACATAAAAAACCACATAGTGGTTTAATTTTAATAGCCATGGGCATTAGCCCATGGAAAAAATATTGATATAGAATTTAGAACCACAAGGTTATTCAATATATTTTATTAAAAGCATTGCCTCTGTTCGGTTTAGGCTGCTGAATTGCAAATTCAGCCATGTTCAAAGCGGCATTGTAAATACCACTTATCGCTATTGTGTATTATTATAATTGTTTGTGCCTATTGAGCCTGTTGGCAGAATCTGTTAAGATATATACGACTTTGGCACAGCCTAAGCCGAACAGAGGCCGACCGCCGAACACAGTTGTGCTTTTTTATAGCCTCAAGTGAACAAGGGCTTGAGTACAAGTTGTCATTTTTATTCTTAAAAGTAAAGCTTGTTTTGCTGAATTGCAAATTCAGTGATATTGAAAATGCTATCTGTCAGACTTAAAATTCATGTTTTTATCTTATACTCTATTTTGCATAAGCTGAAAAATTTCTTTAACTTTGAGAAAAAGAAAAAAATGCGGCGATTAATTTTAGATATTGACGAAAGTATTTATGATAAAATTTATTGGTTTCTATCCGTTTTTCCAAAGAAAAAGCTTCGCATCGAAAAAGTGAAACCTATTATGGTGAATATTAATTTAATGGAATTTATTGAAACCTATGCTGGTTTTTTGAAAGACATTGATTTTGCAGATAGCTATAAAAAGGATAGAATTGATTATTTGAACAATAAATACAGTTAATGAATATTTTAATTGACACTAATGTTTTGCTTGACTTTTTATACTTCAACGAGAATCTTTTTTTGTTGATGCCAAAGAGGTTTTTATTGTATGTGCTAAAAATAATTATTCAGTTCATATTACTGCAAGCACCGTAACTGATATCTATTATATTACTTCAAAGTATAAAAGTAAAGCCGAGGCAGCCGTTTTTATTGAATCAATAATTGAGACTTTTTTTATTGATAGTGTTGGAAAAGCTGAAATCAAGAGAGCTGTTGATTTAAATTTTACTGATTTTGAAGATGCTTTACAGGTAAGTATAGCAGAGGCTAACGATATTAATTTGATTATTACCAGAAATAAGAGAGATTTTCTGAATTCCAGTATAAAAGTACTCGAACCAAAAGAGTTTATTTCTAAAGAAGCCGATGATACTATTGCAGAAAGTGTGTAAAGTTGATTTTAGGATCGACTTTTTCATTTAATTATACCTCATAATATAATCATAAATTGATTTAAAACATTTTCCCAGTTATGTTTAGGCTGCTGAATTGCAAATTCAGCCATGTTCAAAGCGGCATTGTAAATACCACTTATCGCTATTGTGTATTATTATAATTGTTTGTGCCTATTGAGTCTGTCGGTAGAGTCTGTTTTTGGCACAGCCTAAGCCGAACACAGTTGTGCCTCTTTATAGCCTCAAGCGAACGAGGGCTTTCATTTTCCTAAAATCCTGACCAAATCATCGTTGATATAGTAAATTTCTTTACCCTCACGAATTGGGCTGAGTATTCTGTTTTCTGTTAGTTCTGCCATGTATTTTGTTAATGTGGTACGTGAAGTTTTATTCAAAACCTGTCCGATAGTTTTGGCTTTAATATATGGCTGACTAAAAATAAGCTTATTCACTTCGTTGCTATACCATTTTATCCTTTTACTAGCAAATTCAAGTGTAGCATTCATTTGATTAATAATTTCGTCGAGCATAGAATTAGTAAATGCCGCAGTTTTTTCCACTGCATCAAGCATGTACAAAATCCACGAAGTCCAGTCGCCTCTTTGTGTTACACCTGATAAATTAAAATAGTAATCATCTTTATTATCAATAATATATTTGGATAAAAATAAAAATGGCTCTGAAAGCAGTTCATTTTTAACAAGGTACAAAAGATTTAATATTCTTCCAGTTCGTCCGTTTCCATCTTGAAATGGATGGATGGCTTCAAACTGATAATGCGCAATACACATCTTTATCAATGGGTCGGTGGCGTCATTTTCTGAGTTATTTAGATAATTAAAAAGGTTATCCATAAGTAACTGAATGATTTTATCGCCTCGTGGTGGTGTATAGATTACTTCACCAGGTTTATATTCACTTAATCCTCGTTTAATTACAACTTGCGATTGTGGTGCTCGAATGCTGGATTTACTATTGCTTATTTTTCTGAAAATACTGATAATCATTTCCTGCGTAAATTCACCTTCTTTTTTTAGCGTATTATAACCATCCCAAAGTGCTTCACGATAACGTAAAACTTCTTTTGTTGAGGGATTAGCATCTCTTTCTTTTTTTTCGTCCGAAATGGCTTTATATAGCTCGTCTTCTGTAGTAAAAATATTTTCAATTTCGGTAGAAGTTTTAGCTTCCTGAAGTGCTATAGTATTAATTAGCATAAAAGGATTTGGCAAACGCGATACTTTACTGCTAAATATAGCAAGGGAACGTGGAGTGGTAACCAGTTTTTGCAAAATACGAACATCTTGTTCTGGGTTTATTGGTGGTGGCAATAATGGCAGCTTATTGTATGGTATATTTCGGTCAAATTTTGCCATGTTCATTTTTCTGTTCATTTATGGACGTATTGCAAATATATGTTCATTTTTTGTCAGAACAAAATTTCATGTTCAGTTTTTAACCATAATTGGACGCATAAACAAAATGTGTTCAGTTTTTAGAGAAAAGTTGCATTTACTAATTGAACTTACAGGTAGTAAAATATCAATATTTATATAATACTTGTTATTATTCTTTAATTAGCTTATCCGCAAGCCTTGACAGGATTGTGCTTACAAACAGTTAATTAGTTCTTATTTCGACTCACTTAATTAAGTAAATCCTGTCGTGGGCTAATATGCTGAATGAGAGGACTATGGAGTTAGATTGTATGGTATCAAAACGCATCAAACCCACTATTTTAGTGCGTTTTGATACGTTTTAAGTAGAGTTTCACTTTTTATTTAGTGACTCCAGAGGGATTCAAACCCACGACCTTCAGAACCGGAATCTGATGTTCTATTCAGCTGAACTATGGAGCCATATTTAAGAAAACAAAGTTAATCTATTTTTTTATGCTTAAAACTTTAAAAATGATTAATTCTTATCGTTTTTAATTTCTTTTAGTTTGATTAATTTACGCTTGTATCTGCCTTGTACAACATCTGTAAGTACTAATATTACTATAACAAAATAGAATGTAGTTTTGTTCATTGGTGTAATATGTGAATCGAAAAAGCTTAAATGTGCTAGGTGTCCACCTTCGCTAAGTAGCATTACTCCAACTAGGAACAAAATAAATAGCCCAAGTACTTCGTACATTCTGTTTTTCTTTAAAAATTCAGATACTTTTTCAGCAATTAAAATCATAAGTACTCCACTAAAAATAATTGCGGTAGCCATTATCCAAAAAACTTCGGTAAGTGCCATGGCACTAAGTATAGAATCAAACGAGAATACTAAGTTCATAATAATAATCAATACGAGAACTTTTGCTGTTGATTTATCGGTTTCTTTTTCTTGAGCTTCGGCATGTTCTTCCATGGAAATCATGTTCCAAATGCCTTTCATAGAAGAGAATACTATAAATCCACCACCAAACAGAACAATTAAACTATGCACATTAATTGAGCCTTCGAATATTCCTTCCCAATTAATTTCAAGAAATGGATCTTGGAAATAAGTAACTAAGTGTATTAATAAAAATAATAATGCAATTCTAAGTACTATTGCTATTCCAATACCCCAAAATCTCACCATTTTTTGCTTTTCTATTGGGGCATTTCTCGATTCAAGTGATATATATAATAAATTGTCGATACCTAAAACTGCTTGTAGCAATATGAGTAAAAACAATGTGATTAAGTCATTTATAAGCATGATGTGATTTTTAATGAAGTACAAATATAAAATTTTATAGCTAAAAGCTCAAAGTTATGCCATTTTAAGAGTAAACTTACCTGTATTTCCGATTAAAATACGGAAGTAAACTATGCCGATGTAGAATCAAAGACGACAAATGATTGCTAATGAAATTTGTCGGCAATTTTGATTCACAATCGGTATAGATCTAGCAAATAGTTTTAAATTCCTAGTTTGGCTTTTAGCAGTTTATAGCCCGACTTGCTTACTTTAACTGTGTTTTTGCTTGTAAGTGTTAATTGATAACTATCTTTTTCGTAGAGTTCAATTTTATCAATAAAATTTATATTTACTATGTATGAGCGATGTACACGAAGGAAAACTGAAGAGTCTAAATGTGCTTCGAGGTATTTCATTCGCTCATGTTTTAAATACCTGTTTTTTTCGGTATGAATAAACACATAATCGTCTTGTGCTTCAATATGCGTAATTTCATCGCTTGGAACAATAACTATTTTTGAATTTTGTTTAATGGCAATTCTATTTAAAGTTCCTTGCGCATTTTTAGAAAATTCAATTATCTCTTCGGCATATTGATTTTTTGTATGTGTAGAATTCCATTTTTCACGAACTTTTTCTATAGATTTTCTGAATCTCTCTTTTGAAAATGGTTTAAGCAGATAGTCTATTGCATTTTTTTCAAATGCTTGTATTGCAAAATCATCAAAAGCTGTCGAAAATATAATTAAAGGTTTATTCTCGATTAATTCAAGTAGTTCAAAACCATTGAGCTTAGGCATTTTAATGTCCAGAAAAACCAAATCGGGATGTAAATTATTAATAAGTTTTACACCACTAAAACCATCAGCAGCTTCGCCTATTATTTCTATTTCGGGATAATCTAGCAGAAAAGTTTTTATTAGATTTCTCGCAGGAGCTTCATCATCTATAATTATTGCTTTCATTTTGATTGGTTTATAGGTTGTGGTTTTACATCGGTATTATACCCGTAATTTTTATTTTAAAATGGTATAAATAGTTCTACAGTAAAGCTATCTTGTTCTTTTGTGATTCTTAATAAATCATTTCGTTTATATAGTAACTCTAATCTTTGTTTAACATTTTCGAGTCCCAAACCTGTTCCTTTTTGTTTTTTTGCATCTATATCAAAATTGTTTTTTATGCTGATAATTATGTAGTCATCAAATTTAGTAGCTTTTACATAAATTGTTACAAGTTCAGTACTTTCGTACACACCATGTTTTATTGCATTTTCAATTATGGGTTGCAATATTAAAATGGGAACTTGAATTTTTTTGCATTCTTTCTCAATTTGAGTTTTAATTTTCATTTTATCCTCAAAACGTATTTTCTCAATTTCTAAATATCGAAATGTATTTTCCAGTTCTTGTTCGAGTGTAATAAATTGATGTTTTGTGGATGAAAGTGAATATCTAAAATAATCTGACAGTTTTACAATTGCTTTGTGCGCATTTTCTGCATCACTATAAATTAAATAGCTAATTGAATTTAAGCTATTAAATAAAAAATGTGGATTGATTTGCGCTTTTAAATTGGCTAATTCCTGCTCTTGTAATTTTAGTGATAATTGGTTTTTTCGGATTACATTTTCTTTAAAATTTTGATAATAAATAAGCAAATAGTAGAATAGAAGCATAAAAAGGTAAATTACTAATCCGATTAGGGCTTTATTCCAGATGTTTGACCAAAAATAATCGTTGTAAATTGTATTTTTTCCTATTAATAGAATAATACTAAAATGAACAATAAAAACCCAAAAAAATATAAGTGTAAATCCTAGCAGAATAACACTTATAATTAAATTAGGGCTTGTTTTTTCTTCAATCCGATTGTATTTAATTACGTACCAAATACCAATATAAATGGAGGCTTGCATAAAAGAAGTAAGAAAGCTGTCGAGTAGAGCTAAATCAAATTCTAATTGACTGTTATTTTGTACAAACCAAAAATAAATGTATGAAAATAAAAGCCATACACTTAGGTATATTATTATTTTCCAGTATTTATCAAGTATAGGGTGATTCATTTTTCGTGTATAAAACTATTAATAGTCCCTCGTTTTTTCGAAGCTGGTTGATAAACTTTGTCAAATTTGCGGTTAATAAATGCATAAGAAGCTTATAATATGCAATTCTATTAAAGAACAAAGTTCTTGTTCTTTAATAGAATTTTTCTCAATATACAAAATAATAAATGGTAATTAATAAATTGATAATTCCTTAGCCACGTTTTATTTCACCGCCACCAAAAATGGCATTAGCAATAATAACAATTTCTTTATTTTTGTCAATTTGAGCATAATGAATACCGTTTCGTTTTGAGCCAAATCCACCAAAAATTGAATTTGATTTTATTATCACGTTCCAATCTGAGGGAACTATAATTTCTACTCCGCCAAAAATCATATCAATTTTAAGAAATGGCCTTTTTTCGTTAGATAAAATCGCATCTCTAAGGTCAATTTGCCCTCCACCAAAAATTGCAGAAATTTTACCCCCTTTAAAATTATCGGAAACAACATGAAGATTTCCTCCGCCAAAAATATAAGTTTCGTTCAGATAATCGTTGGAATATCCTTTTGTATCGTTTGAGAAATCGAAATTGTCAAAATCTCTTAATTTACCTTTATGCTTTAAAATTAAGAAAATACCAGCTACAACAATTAGAGTGGGAAAAAGCAAATGTCGAAGTCCGAATGGAATGTGCAAAACTTGTGGAACTAAAAATGTTACACCTATAATGCTTAGAATAATTCCAGCTTTATTGCTTTTTTTAGTAAAAATCATACTTACTCCAATAGCAATTAGTAACATTTTCCAGTTAAAAAATAAGTGGTAAGCAAAATCGGGTAAAATTCCTAATCTATTTACTGCAATTAAGCTTCCCACTATCACTAAAATAACTCCAATAGCAATATATTTATTATTTTGCGGGAGTGACTCGTTTGCATCTAATCCTTCTTTTTCGTCAAATTCTTCAATGGGTTCTTCAAAATCTAATCTTTTCATGGCTATGTAATTTTTAATTTTATAACACAAAGAAAAGTCATTCTTAAGAAAAAGGCTAGTCATTTTCGGTGAATAGCCTTATATTTTCGGTAAACAGATTATTTATAGCTTTTTTTTAGGAATCCAAGCCCAAAGAGCTTCCATTTCTATTGGAATAGCACCAGTTTCGTCTGTTATTGCTACTGGAATTAGTAATTCGCCTTTTTCTGTTGATTCAATATGCTTAATTTGTTCATCTGAAAGTGTTGCTTTAGCTTGCATTGCGCCAGTAGAACGCCATACAAACTTTGTGTTAAGGCTTTTCACTAGCATAATTCTGTCATCAGGAACATTCATTCCAACAACCATTCCTGTGGCTGTTTCGGCTAATAAAATCATTGCCGATGCATGAATTTGACCAATATGGTTTTGTACTTCGTTTTTATTTGG
>DAOVUO010000324.1 GCA_030632545.1 Bacteroidales bacterium | reverse complement strand
ATTGACCATTGATAATTGACTAGCGTCTGGCTTCTGAATCCTAAAGAGCTTCCGTGTTTTTTATGAGTAGCGAGGGGTTCGCTCAAAGCAAAGCCCTCGCTAGTTGAAAAATTAAAACTGACTAGATACAATAAGTTCTTTAGTTTTGTGCGTCCAACTATAAAAGCCTTCGCCCGATTTTACTCCTAAATTACCAGCTTCTACCATATTTACCAGCAATGGACAAGGAGCATATTTCGGATTTCCAAGTCCTTCGTACAGAACGTGCATAATTGATAAGCAAACATCAAGGCCAATAAAATCAGCTAATTGAAGTGGTCCCATTGGATGTGCCATACCTAATTTCATAACTGTATCAATTTCGGCAACACCTGCCACACCTTCGTGAAGCGTAATAATAGCCTCGTTTATCATGGGCATTAAAATGCGGTTGGCAACAAAACCTGGGTAATCGTTTACAGGCACAGGAACTTTTCCTAAATTTTTAGAAGTTTCAAGCACCAAATCAGTTACTTCCTTACTTGTTTTGTAGCCTTTTATTATTTCAACAAGTTTCATTACCGGAACAGGATTCATAAAATGCATTCCAATAACTTTTTCTGGTCTGTTAGTTACAGCCGCAATTTTTGTAATAGAAATTGACGAAGTATTTGAGGCTAAAATTGTTTTTTCAGGACAAATTTTATCTAGCTCTCTAAAAATATTAAGTTTAATTTCAGCATTTTCAGTAGCAGCTTCTACTACTAAATCGGCCTCTTTAACACCTTCTGCCAATTGAGTAAACGTTTTAATATTTGCTAAAGTAGCCGTTTTATCTTCTTCTTTAAGTCGTCCTTTGTTAATTTGTCTATCAAGGTTTTTTCCAATTGTGGCAAGTGCTTTCTGTAAAGCATCAGCATTTACATCAATAAGCGAAACAGTATAATTGTTTTGTGCAAATACGTGAGCAATGCCATTTCCCATAGTTCCAGCACCAATAACAGCAATATTTTTCATTTGTATAAATTTTAGTTTAATTCAATAGTTAAATATTTGTGTAATTAAAAGTATATCAGCGTTTTAATGTTTAAATAATGCGTGTTTATAATTGTCTGTAATTCAGCTAATTCGTACATTCGTCGCTAAAATTTAACTAACAATTGTTAATTGATTTATACAAATATAAAGAATTATTTAGCCAGAAATGGTAATACTGTTTTTAAGCAGATTTTTTTTTTTGCTCTGTGAGCGTGGCTATTGTTCATTTTCATAAATTTACCTAAACGACATGAATATTTTTACATTAAGTTGTCGAATTTTTGTCTATATTGGTCGAAAAAATAAAAACAAATAACAATGTCATTATCACCATTTAAAACAAACATAAAACCTAAGAGTCAACTAGCTAAAAAAAGTGTAGTTGCCGTTGGTTTTTTTGCATTAGGGCGAGTATTAGAGTATGCCTCTAGTTTCGACGACGCAATAATTGATGAGATAAAAGATTGGAAAGATGGTTATTCTTTCTATATGAAAACAATGCCTAATGGGCCTTCCATGGCGGTAAAAAAGGAGGGCAATGCACTAAAATTCTTAGGAGTTAAAGAATTAACTGATGCAGATATGGTTATAGAGGTAAAAAATGTTGACACAGCTTTTAAAATGATTAGCGCACAACTTGGTGTTCATCACGTATATGCACAACATAAAATAGGCGTTATTGGAAATGTGGGTGATTCCATGAAACTTATTAGAATGATATATGTGGCAGAAGATTATCTTTTTCCGCCAATTTTAAGCAAAAACATACTTAAAACAGTAAGTGATAGTTCTATTCAAAAAATAATTAATCGTTTTCGAGTACTAGTCTTTGGACTATTGCTTGGTAAAAATAAATAATATGTTACCAAAATATTACGAATACTACAATCCTGTAAAAATTAATGCAGGCGAAGAAGCACTGGAAACTATTCCATTTGAGCTTAATTTATTATCTGCCAAAAGACCTATTCTGATTACTGACAAAGGAATTGTAGGGGCAGGATTATTGAAAATTGTTTTGAATAGTTTTGCTGATTCAGAATTAGTGGTAGGTGCTGTTTTTGACGAAACACCAACTGATTCGTCCTTAGAGACTGTTAATCAAATAGTCAAAATTTATAAGGAGCAAAAATGCGATTCAATTATTGCAGTAGGAGGAGGCTCTGTTATCGACACGGGTAAGGGTGTGAACATTGTGGTATCAGAAGGAACGGACGATATTCGTCAGTTTATGGGGGCTGATAGATTAAAAGCACCTCAAAAGCCTTTAATTGTTGTTCCTACAACTTCTGGAACGGGTTCGGAAGTAACGCTTGTAGCAGTAATTTCTGATAATAAGAACAATATAAAGCTACCGTTTACATCTAATTTATTATTACCTAAAGTGGCGATATTAGATACTAGGATGACATTATCGTTGCCAGCAAAAATTACTGCAGCTACAGGAATGGATGCTTTAACACATGCCATTGAGGCCTACACTTGTTTGCAGAAAAATCCTTTAAGCGATGCTCATGCTTTTATGGCGATTAAACTTATTAGTGAAAACTTGATAAAAACTGTAAAAAACGGAAAAGATAAAAAAGCCCGTTTTGCATTAGCTAACGGTTCACTTATGGCTGGTGCTGCATTTTCAAACTCAATGGTAGGCGCTGTTCATGCTATTGGACATGCTTGTGGTGGTGTTGCACATATTCCACACGGAGTAGCAATGTCTATTTTATTGCCTCATGTTATGAAATTTAATATGGATGTTTTGGAAGATTTATATGGTGAATTATTGCTGCCACTTGCTGGTGCAGAGGTATATGCCAAAACATTTGCTGCGCAGAGAGCTAATAAAGCGGTACGCACTATTGAAAAGATGCGAATAGAATTAAATCAGCTTGCAGGTTTGGCTAATACATTAAGTGATGCAGGAGTGAAAAAAGAACAGTTTGAGAGTATAGCAGTTAAAGCATTAGACGATGGTGCAATGCTTCCAAACCCTAAAAACTTAACTAAAAGTGATGTTATTACTATATTAGAAGAGGCATTTTAATCAAAAATTACAAATCATGAATACTCAAGAGCAGATAAAAAAGAATTTAGCTGAGCACAGAAAATATTTTTATACACACGAAACTAAGGATGTTGAGTTTAGGCTTTCGCAATTAAAAAAACTCAAAAGGGCAATCAGAAAATACGAAGAACCTTTATACGATGCCCTTTGGAAAGATTTACATAAATCTAAGTTCGAAGCTTATGGAACTGAATTAGGCTTAGTCCTAGAAGAGATTTCGTTACATATCAAGAATTTAAAAGCTTGGGCATCACCCAAAAAAGTAAAAACGCCTGTACTACATTATAAATCAGAAAGTTTTATTCATTACGAACCTTATGGCGTGGCTTTGATTGTTGCCCCTTGGAATTACCCTTTTCAATTGCTTATAAATCCGTTAGTTTCGGCAATTTCTTCGGGTAATACTGTAATGCTTAAAACTTCGCCTTATACGCCAGAAACTGCACGAGTTATGGACGAAATGATTAGCGAAACTTTTGATGAGAAGTATATTAGTATTTATCATGGTGGCCGTGAGGTAAATAAGCATTTGTTTGAAGAGCAGTTTGATTATATTTTCTTTACAGGAAGCCCTATGTTAGGGAAAATTGTAATGAAAATGGCTGCTGAGCATTTAACTCCTCTTACGCTTGAGCTTGGCGGTAAAAGTCCAGCTATTATTGATGCTGATGCTAATTTGGAGATAGCTGCTCGTAGATTAATTTGGGGAAAATTGATAAATGCAGGGCAAACATGTATTGCGCCCGATTATGTATTTATTCATTCAGATGTTAAGGACAAAGTATTAGAATTGATGAAAGAAAATATTCATGATTTCTATGGCGAAAATCCTCAGGAAAGTCCAGATTTTCCTAGAGTTGTTAATCAAGCAAATATTGTGCGTTTGACTCAGTTAATGAAAACCGAAACTATTTATACCGGCGGACAAGTAGATGAAGAAGACCGTTATATTGCACCAACTATTTTGACTGATGTTTCGACTGAATCACCTATTATGCAGGAAGAAATTTTTGGTCCAATTTTACCTGTTCTCGAATTCAATCATATTGATGAGGTAGTGGACTATGTAAATGCAAATCCTAAGCCTTTAGCTATGT
>DAOVUO010000408.1 GCA_030632545.1 Bacteroidales bacterium | reverse complement strand
TGCTTTATTTGGCAAACGAATTGTTTAAACAGCAAAATCACGAAATACAGTTTACTTTCGGACAAGCAATTAATTGGGAAAGTTTAGACAAACGACATAATCATCAAAAATGGACGCAGTTAATTAAGCAATATACTTATAACCTAAAACTGAATTCCACTCAAAGTTTTGAGGATTTTTTAAATAAAAAACGCTAGTATATGCAAACACTTATCTAGGTCTCATTATTATTCTAATCGTAACAAAAACCTTTTACTTTCACTACTTTATAGCCCAGTGCTTTATATTTTTTGCTTTGTTTTTTAATCTCAGTTTTAATTAAAGCCTTATTTTCGGACATTTTGAAAGCTATAAATTCACTACTTTCAAACAAACCTTCACCGTAGTTATTATCAATATAACGTAAAAATTGCCTTTGCATTTCGGCAGAGAAATACTCATCGCTTTTATAATCGTAGCTCTCATAAAAAATGACATCCGCCAAAGAAGAAATATAGAGTATCTTTTTTTCATTATCAATAGCACATGCATAATGATAATTAGTTTCTCTTTGTGCCAATAAATTAACTGGACTGACTAAAATCACGAGGATGCTTACAATACTTACTCTTTGCTTAAATGACTCCACAACAACAACTTAATTACACAGAAAATAACACCCACTATAATCAAGTCAGGATTTCACTTTAAGCAAAATCCTGACTAATAAACTATATCTATTTTACAAATCTTTAAAAAAAAGTAAGTATTGACAGTCTGCCAACAGACTTACTTATATCAAAATTATTTAACATGTAAGAATTTGAAAGTCATTGAATGTTCAAGGGTTACCGTAATATTTGAGGGATTAAAAATAACAACTTTAACCTGAGCTACACCAGAAGCATCAACACTTTCGATGTATGTACTCATAATGCATCCTTTTAAATCCTCGTTTGCCGATACTAACAAGATATCTCCCATTTCATAAGGTTTATCAGGGTCGGGACCAATTCTTGTTTCAGCTCTATTATTCGAAAGCCATGCTTCACCAGCATTTATATCACCATTACTACCAACCGGCGATGTAAAAGAACCATCGGCACCAACGCCACCAATTACTGATTCAATAGTTATAGTACCTGGAGCTTCGGTAATTGTAATACCTCCTGATCCAATAATATTTGTAGATGTATAAGTGCCAGTAGTTGCATCTCCTACTAAAATTTGTCCATCAGTAACCGCCGAAGCATCAATACCAGTTCCACCATTAGCAGTAGGCATAATACCTGTAACTTTAGTAGTAAGATCAATCGTTGCATCAGCAATATCTTCGTTTAAAATGGTGGCATCCAATATCTCTTCGCTTGTTACTGCGCCAGTTTTAATATCCTCTGCCAAAATGGTTTCGTCTAATATTTCAGATGATTCAACAGAACCAGTTCCAATATCTTCAGCTAAGATGGTTTCATTAAGAATTTTTGCAGTCGTAATTGCATCATCAGCTATATCATCAGCATAAAAAGCATAAGGAACAGTCATAAAACCCTGATTACTTACTAATTTATAAGTTCCGTTGTTATTAGTAGATATTTCTACTTTTAAAAACTGATCGGCATCAATCCAAGGTATATCAAGCAATTTAGTATAGCTTGCCACACCAGTAGATTCGCCTTGACCTATAACAAGCCCAAATAATCCGTATTGATCGGTTGTAACAGTATGTGTTTCTTCCCATTGTGCTGTTCCGTCAAGTCCTTTTGTTATTGTAAACCTTACGCCAATTTCTCTTTCAAATAGGGGCTTTGCAACAATGTCCATTCCCACAATTTCCTTTGCTTCATCGTCAAGCGCAACTGCTTGATAATATATACCGTTTAAATCGCCAATATTCTGCGAAAACATAACTTGTGTAGATATTAGTAATAAAGCGATTCCAACTAATAATAATTTTTTCATAAGTTTATATTTTTTAACTATTAATGCACGAATTCAGTTTTTGCTCTTATCATTAATCATGCATTTGTGTATTTAATTTACTTAATTATAGCTATTTTTTAAAATATATTTTTAAAATGAGCCAAATGTATATTTATTCACTTTTTGTAATTGTAAAAGCAAGTCCAAGCGAAAGACCTAAAGCATTATTCGACGCTGTTTGTCCTGGGTCTGTTTCTACATTATTAAGCCCCCATAGATAATTAAATTCTAAATAACTAGACACGAAATCAGATAGTTCAAAGTCGACACCAGAGATAATAATCACTCCAAAATCGCTCCTATTTAAAATCCCTGATTCTGTAATATTAAAATCCTCGTTATTTAAAATTTGATAGCCTTTACTTAAATAGCCATAATATCCATTTACTACAAGGTAAGGACTAATTCTGCCCAAACTATAAGCATATCCACCACCAAGTTGTAAATCAACATACTGCAAATCCCAAGAATAATTAATTTCATCGTAAACCAAACTTGCGCCACCATTACGCATACCCACACTAGAACGAATAACTATACCATTATCCAGCAAATTTCTGTATCCAACACTATAAGCACTAGTATAAATTCCAGGGTAATCACCTTTAATCTTAACATCTTGACTGTCGTTAAATTTAAACGAAGAATATAATTGCGAAGCATCAATAGTTAAACTCGATTGTGCATTTACACCAACGGTACCAGCAATTAAGCCAATTATTAATAATATTAATTTAATTTTTTTCATACTAATTTTTTATTTTGAGATGATTAATTTAAGCGTTCTTGTTTTATTATTATTATCACTTACCGAGATAAAATACGTGCCATTTAGCCACGATTCACAATTAATACTATATGTCTGAAAATCGTAAACATCCTCTACCTGAATAATCTTTCCACTCATATCTACTACTCTAATAGATAGCTTATCAACCATTTCTTGACTCATAATATTTACATTATAAGTAGCCGGATTAGGATAAACAGATAAATCTAATTGATTTAATAAGGAATTCTTTTCGCTCACAACCGAAAAACGTACAGGTTGCTGGAATCCTTGAAGTATAGTAGCTCCACTCGCCGACTTTGATACAGTTGAATAGCATTGTCCAATTGTTTGGTTTACTGCAATATTAGTAGTTGACGAAACATTAGCATAACTAGAAACACACTGTCTAACAAGCGTTTGCCCAAAAGTCAGATTTGAAAATGAGATAAGCAAAACAAAAACACCATACAGTATTATGCGTTGAGACCATTTCTTTTTTACCATAATTATAAATATTAATCCGTTTTTTATAAAGGTGGGCTCTGGCTCCACCAAAATTTTATACTCTAAATATTATAAAGCTAAAGTAATAAAAACTAGCAATAGTAATGATTTGTTTATTAATAAATTTCAACACTT
>DAOVUO010000498.1 GCA_030632545.1 Bacteroidales bacterium | reverse complement strand
TCAAGTAGATTTTGGGTTTCTAAGTGCTTCGTATCAGGCGTTTACTGGTGGAGCTATTTATTTTAATCCAGGAATGAATGCGCTTACAAAAGTGGGGGCAAATGAGCTTTTTGAAGATTATAAATTAGTTGCAGGTGTTCGCTTTGCTGGTGATTTTAATAGTAATGAGTATTTATTATCGTTAGAAAACCTTGAGGGGAGAGTTGATAAGCAATATATTTTTCATCGGCAGGTTTTTGAAACAAATAGTGGATATTATTTAAATAAAGTTCGGTCTCACGAATTAATGTATGTTACAAGCTTTCCTTTCGATCAAGTTTCGTCGGTAAAAGCAACTGTAAGTATACGGAATGACCTTACTACAATGCTTTCTTTAGATTATGTTTCGTTGCAGGAGCCTTCTTATATGAAAACATTTGCAGGCGCAAGATTTGAATATATTTATGATAATACAATTAAAAGAAGTATAAATTTATATGATGGACTTAGAGGAAAAGCTTGGATTGAAGGATATAAACAATTAGATGGAAAAAAAACAGATTTGTTTGTAGCAGGTTTTGATTTTAGATCATATATACCAATTCATCGTTCTTTAACTTGGGCTAATAGGGTAGCAGGGAGTAAATCTTTTGGGCAATCACGATTATTATACTATTTAGGTGCTGTTGATAATTGGGTTAATTTTTCACTTTTTACACCCACTTTTAATGATACTTCAGAAGTGCGAATAAATACTGATGTTAATTGGGTATATCAAGCGGTAGCTACTAATATGCGTGGATTTATTCAAAATGCTAGAAATGGGGATACGTTTTTATTGCTTAATTCAGAATTGCGTTGGCCTTTTTTTAGATATATTGCTAATAGACCATTAAATTCCGATTTGTTAAATACCTTTCAAATTGTGGGCTTTTTTGATGCTGGTTCAGCATGGACGGGTATATCGCCATTTGATAACCAAAATTATTATTTGAGCAAAATTATTAATAGAAATTCAATAAGTGTAATAATTGACACTCAACGTTCACCTGTAATTTATGGTTATGGTTTTGGACTAAGAGCTCGACTTTTTGGATATTATATCAGAACCGATTGGGCATGGGGAATAGATAATAATGTTATTTTGCCTAGAATTTTTTATTTATCATTAACAACTGATTTTTAAATGAGTATTTCAACTATCATTATTATTTTACTTGTAGGATTTGTTGCGGGAATTGTAAGCGGGACAATGGGCGTTGGTGGAGGTGTTGTTCTAATTCCATCAATGATATATATTATTGGATTGAGTCAGAAAACAGCTCAAGGAACAAGTTTAGCACTAATGGCTTTTCCCGTTTTTGTAATTGCAGCATATAATTATTGGAAAGAAGGCTATGTCGACTTTAAAGTTGTTTTGTTGTTATTAGTTACATTTGTTTTGGGGAGTTATTTTGGCTCCAAGCTTGCTCTTCAATTACCTGCAAAAATGTTAAAACAAATTTTTGGAGGATTTTTGTTGATTGTTGCTGTAAAATTTATTTTTAGTAAATAATTTTATGCAATTTTTATTCAAATGTGATAAATGTTTATTACAAGCAATTAGTTAAACTTTGTCAAAATCATGGTTATTGAATGTGTAAAATGCATATAATCAACGATTAAGTGTGGGAAATGAAACTTTGACAAAATTTCTGTAATTGTTTACTGCCGATTAAATCGGGAAACAATTACAAAAATGTATCAGCCTATTGTAAGTAGAATTATCATTAAAATAAACATTTTTATAGCTCAATTCACTTTTTTTAAGTAGTTTTATTCCTTACTTAGGGATTGTGATGAAAATAAAAATTGTATTATTAGTCTTATTAATTGCGAGTTTCAGTGCTTGTAATAACAAAACAACTAGCAATAATTCTGCTACAGAAAAAGATTCAACTCTCACAAAGCAGCAACAAGTAATTGAATA
This sequence comes from Bacteroidales bacterium, assembly GCA_030632545.1. Lineage (GTDB taxonomy): Bacteria > Bacteroidota > Bacteroidia > Bacteroidales > DYOH01 > DYOH01. The sequence continues at coordinate 641 of DAOVUO010000498.1, read as the reverse complement.
CACAAAAATTTGGACAACAGATACTACTCTGAAAATTCCAGAATCTTTAAAATACGATAAAGAGCGAAATTGTATTTATGTAGCAAATATAAACGGAAAATCATCTGAAAAAGATGGAAATGGATTTATCTCTAAGCTAGATATGGAAGGAAATATAAAAACACTTAAATGGATTGATGGACTTGATGCTCCAAAAGGAATGGGAATTATTGGAAACTCGCTTTTTGTTACAAATATTAACGAAGTTGTAGAAATTGACATAGAAAATGCTCAAATTATTCAAAAAATTAATATTCCAGAAGCACAATTTTTAAATGATATTGATGTAGATGCCGAAAATAACAAAGTTTATATTTCGGATATGGCAACTGGCAAAATTCACATTATTAAAAATGGAAATTCATCAATTTTCGCACAAGATACTTTGCTGGAACGAGTTAACGGTCTATGTTTTCACAATAACGAATTATTAGCTGGCACAAAAAACGGTGTATATAAATTTGACAACAATGGGAAATCTATACTTTTTATCGCTCACCAAGGTAGTATTGATGGACTTGAGTATATTGACGGAAATCGATTTTTAGTATCAAATTGGTCGGGTGCGGTACACATAATCGAGCCAGAAAAAGACGCTGTTT
>DAOVUO010000379.1 GCA_030632545.1 Bacteroidales bacterium | reverse complement strand
CTTTTGCACTTCCAACTGATACAATTAATGCTTCCAAATTTTGAGATTTAATTCTTTTTAATGATTTAAAATCATTTAGCAATTTTTGAATTGTTTTCTCTCCCACTCCATTTATGGAATTTAACTCAGAATTAATAAATGTTTTAGACCTTTTGTTTCTATGAAAAGTAATTCCGAAACGGTGCGCTTCGTCACGCAAATATTGAATAACTTTAAGTGTTTCCGAGTTCTTATTTATATAAATTGGTATTGAATCACCCGGAAAATAAATTTCTTCCAACCGCTTTGCGATTCCGATAATAGCTATTTTACCACGTAAATTAAGTTTTTCTAATGCAACAACCGCAGATGAAAGTTGCCCTTTTCCTCCATCCACAACTATCAATTGTGGTAAATTTTTCTTTTCGTCCAAAAGTCTTTTGTACCTTCTAAAAACAACTTCTTCCATCGAAGCAAAATCATTTGCACCTTCAACAGTTTTAATATTAAAATGGCGGTACTCCTTTTTAGCTGGTTTTACATTTTTAAATACAACACAAGCAGCAACCGGATTAGTTCCTTGAATATTTGAATTATCAAAACATTCAATATGAATAGGTAATTCCTGCAAATGCAAATCCTTTTTTATAGTATTTAAAATTCGATTAGTATGTCTATTTGGATCTACAAGCTCACGCTGCTTTAATTTATCAGAAACAAAATAACTTAAATTTCGCTCTGACAACTCTAATAACTTCTTTTTATCCCCAATTTTTGGCACTAATATTTTCACATTATCTACAGGATAATCAATGTAAAAAGGCAGCACAATTTCCGTTGAATTACTTGCCAAGCGTTCACGAATATTTGTAATTGCATAAGCCAAAATCTCCTCTTTTGATTCATCCAATTTCTTCTTTAATTCTACAGTATGTGCTTGAATTATCTGTCCATTTGCCACACGAATATAATTTACATAAGCCTCATTCTCTTTATCCTTAAAACTAAAAACATCTACATTATGAATTGCTGGACTAACAATTGTAGATTTACTTTGATAATTTTCGAGCAGTTCCAAGTTCTGCTTTACATTATGAGCCTTTTCATATTGATATTCATCAGCATAGGCTTTCATCATGTTTTTCAAATACTGGATAACAGAAAAGATATTTCCTTTTAATAATTTATGAATATTGCTAATATATTCATCATAATCCGCTGCTGATTCCTCATTAATACAAGGTGCTTTACACTTTCCTAAATGATATTCAAGACATGGTCTATATTTCTTTTTTGCAATAGAAGTCTCACGCAAATCCAATTTACATGTTCGCAAGGGATATAACTGCCGGATTAAATCAAGCAAAGCATTCATCATTCTAATATTTGTATATGGCCCGTAATATTTAGAGCCATCTTTAAACAAATTTCGAGTAGAAAAAACACGAGGAAAAGCTTCGTTTTTCACACAAATCCAAGGAAATGATTTATCATCTTTTAATAAAACATTATAACGAGGTTGATATTTTTTAATAAGATTATTCTCTAGGAGCAAAGCATCTTGCTCCGAATCAACAACCATGTAATTTATCAGTACTATCTTTCGAATAAGTATTTTTGTTTTATAGTTATCGTGAATTTTAGTAAAATACGATGACACTCTACGTTTAAGATTTTTTGCTTTTCCTATGTATATAATTTCATCATTTTTATCAAAATATTGATAAATTCCTGGCAATTCAGGCAAATTAAAAACAAATTGTCGAAACTCCTCAGATGGATAAGCCATTATTACATCATTTAAAAATCAAAATCACTAATATTTCCGATTATAATACGGAAGTAAACAATGCCAATGTATTATTATGCCGAGAGACTTTTAGTTTTTATCGTATTCGGGATAATTACTAAAAGCGTATCGGTATAGAAACAGAACCTTTAAACGAATAGCAATTAAATCTACAGCAATTTTAGGTCACAATATTAATCTTCAAAAAGATTAGTAAATTCAAATTTATCGCCATCAAATAATCCTTTATCGCCTAATTTAAGTGATGGAATAACAAGAAGCGACATAAAAGCTAATGTCATATATGGTGCACGCAATAAGGAACCAAATTCCGCAGCCTTTTTATTTAATTTTTCGTATAATTCGGCTACTTCCACTCCCCTACTCGATGACATTATTCCTGCTACATCCAAAGGCAAAACCAATTCATCCTTTCCACAAACAGCAACTAAAGCGCCTTTATTTTCCTGCACCAATTCAATCGCACGTAATAAATCGGCATCATTAGCACCTATAGCAACAATATTATGACTATCGTGTGCCACAGTACTTGCTAATGCACCTTTTTGCAAAGCAAAACCTTTAATAAATGCTAATGCAGGTTTTGCTTTACTATAGCGATTTAAAACTACCAATTTAGCAATATCTAATTCCACATTCTGAACGGCCAGTCCATTTTCAATTTTGGCATCAACAACAATTTTATTAGTGAGCAATTCACCATCTAAAACATCAATTACTTTGTGCTTTTTTCCCTTAGATTTTATTTCTAAATCTACTAATTTAAGCGTATTTTGATAAAAATTATTTACAGATTCAGCTTCAATTATTGGCATCAACACTTTATCATTAGCAAAAACCTGTTCGCCATTAATATATGTTTCAATAACATCAAGTTTTTCAAGATTATTTACAACTATAAAATCAGCAGAATCACCTTTTTGTAATAAGCCAACATTCAAACCATAAAACTTCACAGGATTATAACTCACAGAACGAAGCACATCAAAAAACTCGTAGCCTTTTGACAAAGCACGTTTTACTAACAAATTAATATGCCCTTTTAGTAGGTCGTCAGGATGCAAATCGTCGCTACAAAGCATTATTTTGTCTGCATTTTCCTCAAACAAACTTGATAAAGCTTCAAAATTTTTAGCTGCGCTGCCCTCACGAATCAATATTTGCATTCCAAGTTTAATCTTCTCCTCCGCCTCTTGCATGCTCGAACATTCATGATCTGTATGCACACCCGCAGCAACATATTTCTCCAACATATCCCCACTTAAAGCAGGCGCATGTCCATCTACTGGTTTATTATATTTTTTTGCAGAAGCCAATTTTGACAAAACTTGTTTGTCGCCATATACCACACCAGGAAAATTCATCATTTCACTTAAATAAACAAACTCATCCCTCTGTAACAAAACATCAACATCAGCGGCATCCAAACGAGCTCCCGAAGCTTCAAAATCTGTTGCTGGAACACAAGAAGGAACTCCAAAATTAAATTTAAACGGCACTTTCATCCCAGATTCATACATATACTCCACACCTTCTATACCCAAAACATTAGCAATTTCGTGTGGATCAGAAACAGCAGAAACCGTCCCCCAACGAACTGCCATACGTGCAAATTCCGAAGGAACAACCATTGAGCTCTCAATATGAATATGTGAATCAACAAAACCAGGCATTAAATAAACATCTGGACAATCCTCCACCTTTGCAATACTTACAATAACACCATTATCAATCATCATTTCGGCGCAATATATCTCCTTTGAAACGACATCAACAAGCTTACCAACTACACTTTCCATACACTAATTCAATTAAAGTAATACATTAAAAACCCAATTCACACACACAGTTAAATACCTCTAACT
>DAOVUO010000144.1 GCA_030632545.1 Bacteroidales bacterium | reverse complement strand
GTATTAGCTTCAACTCGTGGTTTTAAACCTGTTGTAGATGAAAAAACAATTACAATTTTAGGTAAAGTAAGTGATGAAAATGGGATTTATGAAGTCCGTATTAATGGTTCTGAGGTGGCTATATCTGTTGAAGGAAATTTTTCTCATAAATTAATCTTAGTTGTAGGCGAAAATATTGTTACAATAGAGGCTGTAGATGGTAAATTAAACAAAGAGACATTGCAAATTGCCATTATTCGTAAAGGAGTGGAACTTGAAGATTATCAAGCAGAAGATATAGACCCAAGTGAATTGATTAATCCTAAAGGGCAATATTATGCATTAATAATAGGTGTGAGTGAATATAAAAATGAGAATATTACCGATTTAGACCAACCAGTTTCTGATGCACAAAAGTTTTATAATCTTCTTACTCAAGAATATACTTTTAAAAAACAAAATACTTATTTTCTTAAAAATCCAACTCGTGATGAAATTATTCAGCAATTAGATAATTTGGTTGATATTGTTGGCACAGAGGATAATCTGCTTATTTTTTATGCTGGACATGGATTTTGGGACGAAAAACGTGAAACAGGTTATTGGCTGCCTACAGATGCACAAAGAAAATCAACAGCACGCTGGTTAAGAAATTCTACAATTCAGGAATATATTGACGATATAAACACAAAGCATACATTATTAATTGCAGATGCTTGTTTCAGTGGAAGCATTTTTAAAACACGTAAGGCTTTCGAAGATGCGTCAGAATCAATAAATAAGCTTTACGAACTTCCAAGTAGAAAAGCTATGACAAGTGGCACTTTATCAGAAGTGCCTGATAAAAGCGTTTTTATGGAGTATTTTCTTAAGCGTTTGAGTCAAAATGAGGAAAAATATACTCCTGCACTTCAGCTATTTTCTTCTTTTAGAACGGCTGTTATGAACAATAGTCCAAATACACCTCAGTATGGAACAATTCAGAATGCTGGTGATGAAGGTGGTGACTTTATTTTTATCAAAAAATAAAATTATGTTTGTCCAGTTATGGTAAAAAAAAGACCCGCCAATAAATCGACGGGTCAGAACCATGAAACAACTAACTAATTGCTATTGAAAATAGCTCGTTTAAATATATTTACCAATTATTTCTAATCTAATATTTTCGATCTGTATATTGGGAATATTTTTTTTAGCAAAATAATTATCAAGTAGCTCATTCAATTCATCATCGTGATAATCTATAATCTTATCAGAATTTTCAATATAAATATGATGATGACTATCGATAAATGCATCGTAACGCATTTTATCCCCATCGTTTTTTATTTTCATCACAAGATTCTTATCTACCAGAGTTTCTAGTGATTTGTATATAGTCCCTGTTGAAATACCTGGATATTTTTCTGATACAACACTAATTATTTTTTCTGCTGATGGATGTTCTTTCGAATTTAAAAGTGCTTCGTAAACTGCCACTCTTTGCATAGTTACTTTTAATCCTTTAGCTGCTAATTTTGTTTTAATCTGTGCGTACATTATACAAATTATAAATAATAATATTTCCTAACTTAGACTGAGTACAAATATAGAAAAATTATTTGAACAACAATCATTCTTTTTAATAATCATTCGTACTTAACATTTTTTTAAGTTTATAATTTATAATGGCTCGCTAAATTTTTTCAGCCAATCAATTGAATTACAGATAATTACAATCGCACGTTAATTACACATTAAAACATTGCTATACTCTTAACTACACAAATATTTAACTGCCTGCCCCGAACATCGGGGATTATTGAATTGAAATTCAACTTCAAAAATATATTTTTATTTTAATATATCCATAAAAGTTTTGATTTGCACTTGTTTTTTATAAAATATTTGCAAATTTGCTATTATTATAAATAGCAAGAAATGAAAAATCAAATAGGTATTGCAAAACAAAGTATTATTCCACTTCGAAAAGAAGCTAAGGAACAAAGTGAGATGATTTCTCAGATTTTATTTGGTGAATTATACGAAGTTAAAGACCAGAAAGGAGATTGGCTGTATGTTTCTGTCAAATTCGATGATTATCATGGCTGGATATCGTCTACCATGTTTACAGCAGTTGGTTCAGATTTTTTGGATTATGTGGAACAAAACGAGTCTTTTATTCCTGCATCAATAAGTATAATTAGCTTAATTGGTGGCAATTATCCACAATATATTCCTGCAGGAAGTAGTTTACCTGCATATTCTGAGCAAAGTAAGAGCTTTAAGATAAATGAGCAAACTTTTCGTTTTTATACATCAGAGCAGAATGCAGATAAATTTTTTGATAGTTCTGATATTATTGAAGTTTCTTATCGTTTTATGAACGCTCCTTATTTATGGGGTGGTCGTACTATTTTTGGCATTGATTGCTCTGGTTTTACTCAAATTGTATATAAAATTTGTGGACTTAAATTACTTCGTGATGCCTATCAACAGTTTTCCCAAGGGTATTTTATTCAAGAGTTTTCTCAATTTCAGCCTGGAGATTTGGCCTTTTTTGGACAATCGGTTTCTAAAATTACTCATGTTGGTATTTTAATTGATAATGAACAGATTATTCATGCAAGTGGAAGTGTAAGACTTGACAAATGGGATGATATTGGTATTTTTAATAAGGAACTGCAAAAATATACGCATAAATTAATTGGAATTAAAAGAATAGAAAATGTGGTTTAAATATGCTGCAATAATACAAGCTGCCTTTTTAGTTTTAGTGGGAGTAGTAGTGTACTTTTGGAAAAAAAAGACCAAAAAGCATGAATAATACCATATTTAAAATCAAAACTACCAGTATAATTGTAATTATTTCCCGATTTTGTCGGTAGTAAACAATAACGAGAACTTTGTCAAAGTTCGTTCTTTAAATTGAGTGCTTGATTATAAGTGCTTTATACATTTATTAACCATAATTTTGACAAAGCTTAACTACTAGATATTCAGCATTTTAATTTAAAACTTAGCTCTCGAAACTTAAAACTTAACGAAGTATTATTATGACATACACTTACAAATATCCACATCCAGCGGTTACTGTTGATGCATTAGTTTTTTATCAATCACAATCAACAACAAAAGTATTATTGATAAAAAGAAAAAATGAACCTTTTAAAAATTCGTGGGCAATCCCAGGTGGATTTGTTGACGAGGATGAAACACTTGAAAAGGCTGTTGTAAGAGAGTTACAGGAAGAAACACAAATTTTTGGTTTAAAATTAGAGCAATTTAAAGCTTATAGTCAGCCAGATAGAGATCCACGCGGAAGAACAATATCTGTAGTATTTACTTGCATAATTAATTTTATGCCCAACGCAAAAGCCGCCGATGATGCAATTGATTTAGATTGGTTTTCAATTGATAATTTACCATCAATGGCATTTGACCACGAATTGGTTATTAAAGAAGCAAGAAAAATTATCCCAAATCTCTAATTTTTTTAAGCTGCTTATAATTATTAATTGTAAATTTTTTGCCCTCAATTCTAATTACGTCTTCTTCTTTTAATCTTTTAAGCATTCGAATAACGCTTTCAGTTGTCATGCCGCATAGCTCACCAATTTCCTTTCGAGATAATTGAAGAACAAAATCGGTGCTTTTAAAAATTCTATCTGAAAGACAAAGTAAAACTTCTGCCAATCGTCCATAAGATTGCCTTTTTGTGAGTGAAAAAAGTCTTCCATAAGTCTGAATAATATTTGTATTTAAAATACCAATAATTTCAGACGCAAATAATGCATTTGAGCTAACTATTCTTCTAAATACATTTATATCAATTAATTTTACTGTTGATGGTACGTACGCTTTAATTGAATAAAGAAATATATTATTCCCACTAAAAAGTGAATTTAATCCTACCAAATTACCATCTGGGACTATTTTTAATATTAATTGCTCATTATTATCTTTCATATAAACTTTTAATAATCCTGAGCAAACATACATAACATGAGTTGCAAATGCTCCTTGTTTACATATAATTTCACCTGCACCAAAATTTATCTCAACGGTATTTTCATCAATTAATTTACGCTCTTCCTTATTCAATATTTTAAAGCAATCACGTTTATTTAAACCAACGGTGCAAGTATTTATTTTATCAGAAATCTGATTCTTAATTTCGATTTTATCCATGGTTTTTTTACTCCTTACTTTTACAAATATACGAAATACATCAGTTTAAAATATGATATATATCAACTTTTAATGCTTCAAGTATCATATCTGCATAAGCTGCTATATCATGTACTAACTATGGTTGGATTAATAGTATTTACGGAACTTTGTATCGATTCAAAAAGGCAAATCTCTAATGTGAGTTTTGACTAAAAAAAATATTTTATTTATAAAAAATTAAACAACATGAAAAAATTTTCAATTTACTTATTTGCTTTGTTTATGATTCCGTCTTTGATGTTTGTGAGCTGCAAAGACGATGAAATTGTTGAGCCCGCATTTGAAACCATGACAAAATATATGGTTGAAAATGACTTGGATTTAGGTGCAGTTTTATTATATCATACTGCCGATGCTGATATTAAGTTTGTAACTGGTGCGCCTGCTGCCGAGGCTGATATTGCAGCTTTTGTTGCAAAATATTATATTATGGATATTCGTGCTGCAGCTGATTATGGAACTGGACATATAGAAACTGCTGTTAATGTTGAGTTTGTAAATATTTTAACTCAAGCAGCAAGCGCTGGTACACAGCCAATTTTGGTTGTATGTTACTCTGGTCAAACGGCTTGCTACGCTACTTCTTTATTAAGACTATATGGTTATGAAAACTCTCAGGCACTAAAATGGGGTATGAGTGGTTGGAATACTACATTTGATAAGTGGACTGGAAGTATTGATAATATAGCTGAGGGACATGCAAAGTGGACTACAGCTGCTGCTCCTGCACCTATTACATTTGCAGATCCAGTATTATCTGATAATTCTACAGATGGTGCAGCAATATTAGAAGCCAGAGTTGAAGCAGTAGTTGCTGCTGGATTTAAAAATGTTAATGCTATTGATGTACTTACAACACCAACAAATTATTTTATAAATAATTACTTTTCAGAGGCTGATTATACTGGATTTGGCCATATTGATGGAGCATATAGAGTTAATCCTTTAAATGTTGCCGATGGTTTGATAAACAACTTAGATCCTGATGCACAGATTGTTACTTATTGCTACACAGGTCAAACTTCGGCTGTAATTACCGCATACTTGAATGTATTAGGTTATGAGGCATATAGCTTACTTTATGGAATGAATAAGCTTAATAATTCAAACTCTGCATGGACATTAAACCAGTGGGGTGGTGATTCTAATCCAAAAGATTATCCAGTACAATAATTAAACAGTTATAGTTTAACACAATAAGGGTTGAAATACTTAATTCAGCCCTTATTTTAAGAATATACACATGAAAAAAGCAACTTTATTATTTATTTCATTTTTTATTATCGGAATTTCTGGAGCAATAGCTCAGGGTTGCGATGAGCCTTCAGGAGATGAAGGCGATGATGATGGCGTTAAGATTTTTGGATTTTTCCAGCCACAATATGAATATCATTTAACAGATCCAGCTACAAATACTTTTAAATTTAAGCGCGCAAGAATTGGTTTTACGGGTAATATTCCTTATGATTTTAATTACTATTTTGTACTTGAAAATAGTGCGTTTGTCAGTCAAACGGGTAATCCATATTTATTAGATGCATTTATTTCCTATCGACGCTTTTCATGGCTAAGTGCTTCAATCGGCTCTTTTAAAATGCCGTTTGGACTGGAAGTGAATACTCCATGTCATGGTTTATACACAGTAAATAGAGCCATGGTTTCGGATCAGATTGTTGCTCCACAACGCGACATGGGTTTAATGCTATTTGGTAACTTACTGGAAAAGAAAATCAATTATACACTAGCCATAATGAACGGCCGTGGCTTGGGGATTAAAGATAATAATGAAAGCAAAGATTTTGTTGGAAGATTAAAAATTAGTCCAATTGAAATGCTTACCCTTGGAGGTAGTTTTAGATATGGCCATCCAAATACAGATGATGTTGACCGCATGTCGTATGCAGGTGAATTACAACTTAAATTTGGTGAATTTTTATTACAAGGAGAATATATTTATGACGAAGGAGATTATAACCGTGCTGCTGGTGGTGGTTGTGGTTCTGATCCTTTAACATTAGGTGATAAGCGTGATGGAGCATGGGTTCAAGCAATGTTTATGACTGCATTAAATCTTCAGCCTGTAATAAAATGGGAGTTTTTTGATGTAGACAACAACATTGATGACAATAATTTGTACAGCTATACATTCGGATTCAATTATTTTTTCAATGAGTCCACTCGCTTACAGGCAAATTATCAGTATAATGTTGAAAAAGGAGCAGAAACGCTAAACGATGCAGTTTACATTCAGTTTCAAGTAAGATTTTAGTGTGAATAAGTGAAGAGTTATAAGTTATAAGTAAATAGTTTTAACTTAAAACTTAACAAAGTAGAATATGAAACAGTCCATAACTGATTTTTATTGAGACACATAAGGCTTATGATTACCACGTGTGGCAAAGATTAAATATGGACACAAATTATAAATAT
>DAOVUO010000495.1 GCA_030632545.1 Bacteroidales bacterium | reverse complement strand
TACTTCCGTTATATTTTTCGTCTACATAAAGTACTTGAAAATTGTTAATGCTAGTTATATTCTCAAGCGTATTTATTTTAATAATTTTCTTTTTGATTAATTTGTTTTTTGCAATTAGTGAAAGTTCATTTTCAAGTATTTTGTTTTCTCCTAGTATACCAATCGAAAAGTTTTTAAATTCACTATTATTAGGCCAATCTACATAATTGCAAATATAGAATAGAGCCGATGCTTTTATTCTGTCTTTATCTACCTGGGCTGTAGACGTATATGGGCTTAATGAGAAAATAATTATAAGAATAATACTTTTTTTCATTGCCATAAAGTTACGTTTTTTATTAATAAGAATAGAATGAAATAGTATAATTTGGAGTTTTTACTTAACTATAATTAAATTGCGAATAAAAATGTTTTAAAAATATATATTTTGTCTTTTAGTTGTGAAACTTGAGTTTTTGAAATATTCAGCTATTTTTGTGTATTGGAAAATTGATAATGAACATTAGTCAGGAATTATACAATGCTCTTTTGAAGCAAGAGTCTTATTTAGATGAAAATTCGCAACTGAATAAATGGCTTGTGATTAGAGATGTACATCAAAAATCAGAGAAATTACTTTTAGTTTTGCTGAAAAACAAAACACTTAAAAAGTTCTTTTTTATTGAGGTAGAAGGGCATTTTATTTTTGACGAGCAAAAACTAATTTCAATACTTGAACAAAATAGTTTTTTTGCTAAAAGTGTAACAAGGTTTAAGAATAAGATTGGTTTAAATATTAATAATCAATATTTAGCAAAGCAAGACAATGTTGAATTAGTTTGGCCGTATAAAGATACTGTTCTTGAAGGTTCACAAACAAAGGAAGAGCAAAAACAAAATGAAGTTTTTTATAACGAAACAATCCATTCCAACGAAATTAATCAATTATTTGAGCCTAAAGTTTTAGTAAACTGGAAAAAATATAGCTCAAATGGTGAGCATAGTGTTTCTGAAATCAGTACTAAAGATAATTTAATTCTTCGGGGAAATAATTTACTTGCTTTACATAGTTTACGCTCGCAATTCGAAAGCAAAATTAAGCTTATTTATATTGACCCACCATACAATACAGGTAGCGATAGTTTTCAGTATAACGATAGGTTTAGCCATAGTACTTGGCTTACATTTATGAAAAATCGCCTTGAAATTGCATATAAATTGTTGCGTAGCGATGGCGCAATTTTTATTCATGTTGATGATAGCGAATTTGCTTATTTGAAAGTACTTTGCGATGAGCTTTTTGGACGAGAAAATCATAAGGAAACAATAGTTCTTAAATCGAGTACAGAAAGTGGTGTAAATGCAATAAATGTAAAGCGTGGCGAGCGTTTATTTAAAGTAAAAGAGTATATTTTATTTTATACTAAAAGTAAAAAATTTCGATTTAAGCCATTTTATACCAAAACAATTTACAATCGTAATTACAAATATGAATTTAGGTCAAATGGTGAACTTGTTGATATAAAGAAGGAATTTCAGGAAGAATATACAAATCGTGATTTGTCAAGTATAGAGCAAAAACAGTTGAGTAATCATGCATTTGAAACTTACTGCCTTTCGAAACCTGAAAATATTTATTCCTTAGAAAAAAACATTAAAAAGGCAGGCGCAAAGTTTAAGGCTTTTGCTGCTGCAAATAAAAACAAAAATAGTGTCGAAGAGTTTATTACTTCAGATGGACGTAAAAAACTTGTTTATAAAGGCGGTGAATTGGTTTCGCTAAATGAACGAATAATTAAGGAGAATGGACAAAATTACTTTGGAGTTTTAGCTTCCGATTTATGGGTTGATATTGCCACAACAGCATCTACAGAAGGCGGAACTAAATTTGCTAATGGTAAAAAACCCGAAAAGCTTCTTAGGCGTATTATAGAAATGACTACTGAAAAAGGCGATATTGTTCTCGATTATCATCTTGGAAGTGGTACTACGGCGGCTGTTGCTCATAAATTAAATCGCCAATATATAGGAATTGAGCAGCTTAATTATGGCGAAAATGACAGTATGATTCGTTTGCAAAATGTTGTAGGCAATAAAGATAGCTATGATAAATCAGGCATATCAAAAGAAGTAGAGTGGAAAGGTGGCGGAAGCTTTGTTTATGCTGAACTTATGCAGTTAAATGAGTTTTTTGTTGATGAAATACAATTAGCTAAAAATTCAGCAGCAATTTGGGGCGTTTTTCAATCGATGAAAACAAAAGCTCGTCTGGATTATCGTTTGAATTTTAATCAATTTGATGAAAACATAGAACAATTTCAATTATTGACACTAATCGAACAAAAGGATATTTTGCTAAGTATTTTAGATAAAAACCAATTGTATGTTCCTATTTCTTCTTTAGATGATGAGGATTTTAGTATTTCGGAATTAAATAAACAGCTAAATAATCAGTTTTACAATGGGCAATTATAATCAGGATCGACAGTTTAGCGATTATATTCATAAAAATGTGGCTATTGCTAAAATTTATGATGATTTGGGCTGGCACGAATTACCATTGGAAGCTAGCTTGGCTAAAAAGATTGATATTGATGTGGGAATTGATTATGTATTTGTGAAAAAGCGGTATTTAATCACGGTACAAGAGCGATTTAGAGAAATCAAAT
>DAOVUO010000207.1 GCA_030632545.1 Bacteroidales bacterium | reverse complement strand
TTGATAATTGATAATTGACCATTGACCATTGATAATTGTCTAAGACCTGCTAGCGTGCTTGCACCTAGTAGCGTCGTTTTGATTTATGATTTTAGATTGACGATTGACGATTGGGGCTAACGCAAAAGTATTTGATTGACGATTTATGATTGACGATTTATGATTGGGCTGGCGCAAAAGTATTTGATTGACGATTTATGATTGATAATTGATAATTGACCATTGACCATTGATAATTGTCTAAGACCTGCTAGCGTGCTTGCACCTAGTAGCGTCGTTTTGATTTATGATTTTATATTGACGATTGACGATTGGGGCTAACGCAAGAGAATTAAATTCGTAATTGATAGTGGATAATTGGTAATTTATAAGTGACCATTGATCCTAAAAACCATTTACTAAAAAACCCCCATCCACAACAATTATTTGTCCGGTAATAAAATTTGCACCCGCCATGCACAAAAAGGCAACAGTTGCTGCCACATGCTCAGGCTCACCAATTCGTTCTAAAGGAGTTCTGTCAAGCACTTCTTGTTTATACTCTGGATTTTTAAGAACGGTTTCGGCCAATGGTGTTCGAATATACCATGGCGACACAGCATTTACACGTATTCCATCGCCTGCCCACTCAACAGCCAAATTCTTTGTTAATTGATTTAAAGCTGCTTTTGTCATGGCATAAATAGCCCCAGTTTTTATGTGCGTATGACCAGCTACCGACGATATATAAACCACATTTCCTTGTTCCGATTTTTTCAATAATGGATGCATGGCCTTGCTTAAATCAAATGCGGAACGAAGATTAGTATTCATAATTTTATCGTACTCGTCGTTATCATATTCTATAAGCTTTTTCCGAATATTTGTGCCAACATTATTAATGAAAATATCCAAACTATCCCAATGCTGAGTTATAGTGTTCACAATAGTTGCTATACTCTCTTTATCACTTACATCGCCCAGAATACCTATTGCACTTACACCTTTTTTCAAAAGTAATTGTTCTGTTTTGTCAATATCTTGTTTTGTTCTCGCAACAAAAGCAATATCGCAGCCTAAATCAGCTAATTGCATTACTATTGCTAAGCCAATTCCTTTTGTTCCACCCGTTACAAAAGCCTTTTTCCCTTTTAACTTCCAAAGATGTTCCGTTGTCATTTTGTACTTATTTTGTGCATAAATATACTAATTATTTCACTCAAAACTCTAGCCCACTTTAGTCACTCATAATTTTTCTAATTGCTATTAATTTTGTATATTAAAGATACTAAACCCAATTGACATACATATTTGATTTAATCATTAAAAGTAAAACCAAACTCTACATGACAACAGTTCGGTACAAAGTAAAATTGTTTCACTAAGCTAAAAACTCCAAGGTATGAAAAAGAAAATATCGGTAAAAAACAATCTTTCAAATACCACAAGTCCTTATATATTAACAATATATTGCTTTAGTTTTTTGTGCATAATTTTTAGTGCTTGCGAAAATGATAATTACCCTTTTTACATTAAATCCAACGACCATGGCGTTTTATGGGTAGCAAATTCTGCCGAAAACACAATAAGTTGTATCAACAGATTGAGCGATGAAACAATTGGAACTTATGCAGTAGGCCCAGATCCATCACGTACAGCCGTAGATTTAGATGGAAATTGTTGGGTTGGATGCAGAGGCGATGGCTCAGTATATTTTGTTACTAAAGATAGTGTGATCAGAAGGTTTGAAGGTTTTAATTCGGCTCGTGGTGTAGCACTTGACCAGTCAGGAAATGTTTGGATTGCCAATTCAGGGAATAATTCTATCCAAAAAATTAGTATGCCAGACACACTCATTTCTGAACAACTATTTCTTAGCACTCCAGGCAATTTTTATTACGGTGGCTTAGTTGATGGTAACAATAATTTTTGGATTTTAGATAGAGCTGCCACATCAATGATAAAATACGATACAGAAAAATTCCCTAGTCCCGATGCATTTGAAATAGTTAAATTGCCTATTTCAATTTATGGATTTACAATAGATACTGATAATACTGTTTGGGTATCGGGATGTCAGTATCCTAATTTATACAAAATTGATGGGAATAATGCTGTACTTAGCGAAAGCTATACTGTTCCATCTGAATTATTTGGTAACACAATTACAGGAGTAACTTTTGATATTTACGGAAATATATGGATATCAAACTTTAATTCGTTTAATAGTGTACTTCGTTTTGATGTAGAAAAAGAAAGTTTTAAAAGTTTTCCTACAAATGGCGTATCACCTCACGGCTTAGGTGCTGATGAAATGGGCTTTATTTATACAATAAATTATGGTTCAAACGATATAAGCAAAATTGATGCGGAAACAGGCGAATTTGTTATGAGATATCCCGTAGGGGCAGGTCCATATACATACAGCGATTTAACTGGTTTTATTTACAGGCATGTTACTTTAAACGGAAAAGATAATTAAGCTATGCAAAAATATCCTTTTATTATCCTATTACTTATTATTTTGCCATGTAATCTATTACTTGCTCAGCCATTCCAGTTTATTAAATATGAGTCGGCTACACTTGTTCGAAATGGTAAAAGTGAACTTAAACTAAATGGCATTCACGAAATTGGACAAATACCAACAAATGCTGCTTTACTTCAATTTAGATATTGCTTATTCAAGAATATTGAAATATCAGCAAAAACAATATTTGTGCAATTTACCGAAACAAACCAGAATCAATTGGCTTCTATATCTGTAGCAAGTAAGGCACGATTAAAGTTTATGGATTTTGGTGGATTTCAATTTGTAAACTATATAAAATACCGCATAGCACTCGGACACAGGTACGTTGACGTTTACACTGGAAAATACGACGAAGTATTGAGTGTTGTATCTCCTTATGCCGACGAAGGAAAAGATTTAATGATTGGTTTACTAGGCAGAAAAGCAGTTACTAAAAACATTGAGCTAACTCTTGGGTGTGAATACATGTACGCCGATGGCAGAAATTATTTCAATTTTACCGATGACCAAAAGAATGTTGCCTCTCTTTTTGCGACTCCTCAAAAACATGTTTTCAATAAAAAGGTACTACTAGTGGTAGAAAATAAATTCACTTACTGGATTAACAGAGGAACTCTATACGAAACAATACCCGAAATACGGTGGGAGGCTTTTCCAGGCTTTGTTTTTGAAGGCGGAATTAATCTTCCTCTATACGGAGGAAAAAACACGCAATATACCTTTGGCTTTACTTACGAGTTTAATAAATAGGAAGAAGAAGAAGTTATGAGTGAGCTTAAGTTATAAGTACTTAGAGTTGTGAGTGAGGAAGAAGTTGTGAGCAAGCCTGAGTTATAAGTACTTAGAGTTGTGAGTGAGGAAGAAGTTGTGAGTACTTAGAGTTGAAAATATGGATGCAGCTTTTTACACTCGAAACTTCTTAAAGTTGTTAGTGCCTAGTCAAGCACGATTCATCATCCCTAGTTTTGTTATTTATTATTTTTTTAAAGCTAAGTCAAAATTACTATATTCGAGCTCTGTTCATTCTACCAAAAGTTGTTTTATGTATCTGCAAAAGAATTGTTTTGCGGGTAGCTTTATTTATTATCAAACTATAAAAATATGAGAAAGAGTGTGTTAATCACAATTGCATTGTTCTTTACTTTAGGACTTAATGCACAAAATAAAAGTCAATTAAAATTGACTGATATTATGCAAGGGCAAAAATTTACTGGTTATTGGCCAGATAATATTTATTGGGCTTACGATTCTAAAACTATTTATTTTGAATGGAATCCTGAGCAGGAAATTCTTATGCAATGGTATGGATATAGTCTTGATAAGAAAAGCTTTCATAAACTTTCTGAAAAGGAATTGCAGAATCGTTTACCCAAAAACTATAAGTATAATGCTGATAAGTCGAAAATGATTTATACCCGAAATGGTGATCTTTATGTATTTGATGTGGCAAGTAAAAGCGAAAAGCAAATTACTAATACAATTGGATTTGAGAGTGAACCAGAATTTAGCAGCGATGGTAAAAAAATATTTTACCAATTGGAGAAGAATATGTTTGAGTGGAATACTCAGAACAATTTGATAACGCAACTTACAAATTTTCAAATAAAGGAAACTAAAAAAAGTAAAAGTGCAGAAAATGAGCAGGATAAATGGTTAATTGAAGACCGAGCAAAACTATTTACAGTGCTAAGCGAAAATGCCGAACTATCTAAAGCAAAAGCTGCTCAGCACATTGGAACTGAAGTAAAAAGACCAGCAGCAATATATACTGGTAGTAGCATGGTGTGGGGCATGGAAATTAGTCCCGATGAGCGTTTTATAACGTATGTGAAAATGATTCGTGCAAATGCTATTAGAACCGAAGTTCCTGATTATGTGACTAAATCTGGATATGTGAAAAGTGAAAAGGCAAGGTCAAAAGTTGGTAGTGAGCAATCAACCTACGAGTTTTGGATATTCGACCGTCAGGAAAACAAAGCTTATCCATTAAATACTTCTACTATTGATGGAATTACAGAATGGCCAGAGCCTTACACCGGCAAAGTAGATGGCGAGAGGAAACTTACAATTGGTGCATTTAAATACTCCAATGATGGCAAAAAAGCAGCATTAGTAGTTCGTAGTCAGGACAATAAAGACTTGTGGTTTTTACAGATAGATTTAGTTTCAGGAAATCCTACAGTTTTAAATCGTCAGACTGATAAGGCTTGGATTGGTGGCCCTGGTATTGGTTCTTATTGGCCTAATAGTAATTTTGGTTGGATGCCTGATAACGAGAATCTATATTTCCAGTGGGAAAAAACAGGATATTCGCATTTATATACGGTAAACAGTAAGTCTAAAAAAACAAAAGCCCTTACAAAAGGGAAATTTGAGGTATATGAAGCTTATTTATCAAAAGATAAAACAAAATGGTATTTACTAACTAACGAAGTACATCCAGGAGAACGTCAGTTTTATTCGATGCCAATAAAAGGTGGCGATATGACACGCATAACAAAAGCGGAAGGATATAATAATGTAATATTGTCGCCAGATGAAAAACAAATGGCTATTAGATATTCATCTTCAACTGAACCTTGGGAATTATTTATTAAAACAAACGACGCAAGTGCTAGTGCCGTAAAAATTACTCAATCGCAAAGCGAAGCATTCAAAGCATACTCTTGGCATAAGCCTGAAGTAATTACATTTAAGGCCGCAGATGGAGAAAAAGTGTATGCACGTTTATATCAACCAAAAAGTGAAGTGAAAAATAAAGCTGCCGTTGTTTTTGTGCATGGTGCTGGATATTTACAAAATGCACATAAATATTGGTCGAATTATTACCGCGAAATGATGTTCCATAATTTACTCATTGATAATGGATATACTGTTTTAGATATTGATTACAGAGGAAGTTCGGGCTACGGTCGTGATTGGCGAACAGGAATTTATCAGCACATGGGCGGAAAAGATTTAAGCGACCAAGTTGATGGAGCTAAATTTTTAGTTGACAACTATGATATTGATGCTAAGCGTATAGGAATGTATGGTGGTTCGTATGGTGGATTTATTACTTTAATGGCTATGTTTAATACACCCGATGTATTTAAATGCGGTGCA
>DAOVUO010000455.1 GCA_030632545.1 Bacteroidales bacterium | reverse complement strand
TATGACTGCCGCTGATAGTTTAATTCCTGTGTTTGATAATTGGGCTGAACAAATAATTTTCAACTCATCTCAAATTCCCGTAATTTGTATCAATCCAGTAAATGTAAAAGTTTTAAGTTGGCACTAATATTTTTTTTTATTACTCCTTATATGCGCAAGCACTGACAGGATTATACTTACAAACAGTTAATTAGCCCTAACAGGATTCACTTAATTAGGTGAATCCTGTTAGGGCTGATATGTTGAATGAGATGCTCTTGTAACTATGTTTGCGGATTTATGGTTACTGAGTTTAGCCATTTAAAGTATGCTTGATTTCTTTTCTCTATAAAATCAAAATCATTTAGATTAAATCCATTAATCTGATTTAAAAAACAAACTTCGCCCACATCGACATCTGCCTTATTAATAACACTATATACACGCCTGTATTTTTTATCACTAAACACTTTCTTAATTCTACCAGCCTCTAAAACAGACAATTTATCTGGATTTTGCACAATAATAAAAACTGAATATTTTAGAATACTTGCGATTTCATTATATTGAGACAAAAGTATTTTTAACCGAACAAGTATTTTATCAGTCTCTAAAGTACGCTTTCGATATTTAATTTTCGATATTATTTGCTTCTTTTTGTGGATTTTTTCTCTCAACTCTAATAAATGGCTTAACCAAATTTGATTTCGTTTTACCAAATCGAAAAACTGCAAAGAAAGAGCTGTTGGTGGCATATCTATAATTAATATTTCATGCTCTGAACTATCAACAATTTGCTTAAAAGCTAGTAATAAGGAAGTAGAATCTATATCAGGTGCAAATTCTAAAATATCAAAATACTTTAAATAATCATAAGAAGCTAAATAACTGTAATTTGATTGTAAGTTTTGCTTCGAATCTTCCAAATATTTCTTTCGCCATTTTTCAGTATTAATCTCAGCAGCCCACAAAAAGTCATTCACTAATTTGAGATTATCACTTAATTTCACACCAAAAACATCAGCTAAATTATGAGCTGAATCAAATGAAAAAACAGCAGTATTTTTACCTTTAAATGCAAAATATTTAGCACTTATTGCACTTAAACTCGTTTTTCCAACGCCACCTTTTCCAAGGAAAAAAACAATTCTCTTATCTGCTATATCCATAAGTGAAAAATTTAATGAATTATGATAAAGCTTTAGTTCGTTATATTTTTTCAAATGCCTATAAATATGAACTCTGCTAAAGTGTTTACTATTAAGAACAACTGACACTTAACATTTTGACCTACTAAAAACATCAAGTTTGGCAAAGTTTATCGAACCATTAATAAAGGACAAAGATGCAAAAAAGAATATTTGACTACTATAAATATGATTTAAAATGATTATGTTTGTGTTAAAGAATTATATCATGCATGAAGTACCCAAATATTATATTTTTAGAATTTTATTGCTTGCTATTATTTTTTATTTTCTCTTAATTCTTCCTCCCTTTTTGTTTGTAATGCTTAAAAGCATACCTGAAGCCTATCAACATATTATTGTTCAGGGTAATGAGATTCAAAAATTTGACGAACCTTCTTTTTATTTTCACTATCTCATTTTTGGTTTTGTGAGCTATATTTTATTTAATTTGCCTATAAAACTTCATTTGTGCAAAATTCGAAAAGAACAAAAAGTGCCTGATTGGATGATCAGTTATTCAAAAAAAGTACTTAGATATACGCCTTTTATTAATGCAATCATTCTCTTTATCCCCGAGCTCATTGGTAATATCATGTTTTTTCATAAGGCAAAGGAAATAAGTATTACAATTCCAGAGTTTTGGCAAACTGCATTACAAATGTCGTTAGTTTCTTTAGTATCTGCTATTTTAGTTAGTTTAATTGTATATCTATGGCAGGAAAATAGAGTACGATTAAATTACCTTCCTTTAATATTTTCAAAAGAAGAATTGGAATTTCGATATAAAAAAGTTGGGAATAAAAAAATAGCAACAAACTTTCTATTTTCTGGCCTCCTAACTTCTTTCCTTCCCATTTTAATTATTGTATTTTATTTAATTCTAAGTGCTACACCAATTAAAAAGATTACTGAAAATTCTGACAATGAACTGAGTACCGAACAAGCTGAAATATTGTTTGGTGAGTATTACAATTTCTATGTTGGTGTAAATGAAGCGGCTGAAGAAGCACCTCAGAAAAGGAAAAAATTAATAACTGAGATTAGCCAAGGCAGCAAAAGTCTGGTATTATTCTATTATAATGCAAGCGACAGCCTTTTTATGATAGTTGGTATTGCAAATAGCATTCTTATTGCCCTATTTTACATTATCCTAATTAATAAACTAAATGCACGTGTTGTTGTTGTTCCTCTTATTGAACTTAGAGACAACATGAAAAAAACAGCAATAGGTGAATTTGGAATTTTTAATGTTGTGCGTACAAATAATGAAATAGGTAGCTTGGCCGAGTCTTTTAATTCAATGTCGAATAGACTTAAAAACTATTTTACAGAACTTACTGATTTAAATAAAAATCTTGAGCAAAAAGTAATTGACAGAACAGCATATATTGAACAGCAAAAAGAAGAAATAAGCTCGCAGCGAGATGAAATTGAAGCACAACGAGACAATTTAGCCTCTAAAAACGGAAAAATTGAAGCACAACATGATGAAGTTGTTAAACAACGTGATAAAATTACTATACAGAAAAAACAAATAACTGATAGTATTCAATATGCTCAAACAATCCAAACTGCAATTTTGCCACCACCAGATACATTGAATAGTCTATTTCCGCAACATTTATTATTTTTCAAACCAAGGGACATTGTAAGCGGTGATTTTTATTGGCTTGCAGAAAATGAAAATAAAACAATTATTGCTGTTGGCGATTCTACTGGGCATGGCGTTCCTGGCGCATTAATGAGCATGCTAGGTATCAGTACATTAAATGAAATTGCGGCATTAAATCAATACAAAACTGCGGCCGAAATATTAGAGGAACT
>DAOVUO010000552.1 GCA_030632545.1 Bacteroidales bacterium | reverse complement strand
CGTTTCATTAATTCTATTGTTTAAAATTTTAATAAATGGGAATTGTTTTTCAAAAACGTATAAGTAATACCATTTTAAAAGTAAACTTACCTGTATTATCTGACTGGATTATTACAAACTAGTCAATTGAATGGTTTTATTTAAACAATGGGCGGAGCACGCAGACCTATACTTTTACTGAATACATACGAATAGCTAGTAGAAATATAAGGCGTTTTATTTTTTGATATTTTAAAATGATGAGAAGATAATTTTTCAGTAATATCGTTTTTCAATAAAACAATAATTTGCCATTGACGATTATTACATTCAAATGATAGAAATTCTTGTTCAAGTTGATTTGTACGTACTACAAAAGTTTGACTAACAACACAAAATTCAGCATTATGCTCGTGATTGTGTTCTGATTTTTGTTTATCCGTACTGCTATTTTCTTCACAATGAGAAATTTCTGTACAAACTTCACTTTCATGGTAATGGTGCGGAACAATAGCATGAGCCAATAGTAAAATATTGGCAAGAATAGTGAATGATATTGCTATAAACCGTTTTATCACTTTTGAAATTTTGTACAAAGATACGCTTTTTTTGTAATTCAAATAGCATTATACCACAATTCAAAGTAATACAATAAATTATACCTTCACGCTCAAATCAAAAACTTCAACATTAAGATGATATAAACAACTGTCTCTATCAAAAACAATTTCACTCTCACCCCTTGAGCTAATTTGAAAAGACAATATATATTTCCCAATTAGTTTATCAGATTTTAGTAGCTCGGAAGTGAATAGTTTGATTTCTAGTTTTTCACCAAAATTTATTGATGAATATTTGGATAGATTATAATGTTTGTTTTGCTTTACAACGAATTTAGTTTGGAATTTCTTTTTATTAAACATGAAATATACCTTTTCCTGACTAAATCCACTGGCGGTACGAAGACAATCGAGCTGTACTAGTTTAAAATTGTGTCGGCCATTTTTAAACGAAATTTTATATGCCAAGCGATACTCACCTAGATTTCTAAAATAAAGTTCATCATCAATATTATTTGCTTCTTTTTCACGAGCAATATATTTGCCTAGTAGCGTATTTTTCCCAAACACACGCATGTCCCATAGTTTTAGGCTTGTTTCTGCCTCAAAACGAATTTTACCATATTTTTTTAAGTCAAGCTTTTGGTCGTAGGTCATTTTGCCAAGCGACAGTTTTCTATTGCCCACTTGTAGCATTACTTTGTCCTTAGTTTCACTGTTATTAGGCACTATACAATGCAATTCTTTTAGCTTTAGCCACTTCATAGCAATTGACTCTTTATTTTTATTGATTTTGAGCTGCAAATTTAAGAAAAAAGTTTGTCATTAAAAAGCTAGCTTTTAGTTGCTGGTTACTATTTAAACTAGCAGCCAGCAACTAGATTCTAGTTATGCTTTTCTTATTTTATCACGAATTGCATCCCATTCATCTGGTTTTACCATTTCGAGCCAATTGAATTGTCCTGCACCTGCAAGCCATTCACCACCATCTATAGTAATAGTATCACCATTAATGTAGCTACTAAAATCCGACATTAAGAATGTAACCAAATTTGCTAACTCGATATGCTCACCAACTCTTTTTACTGGAATACGCTCAATTAATTTAGATTCCATTGTTGGGTCAGGTAAAAGCCTGCTCCACGCACCTGGTGTAGGAAATGGGCCAGGAGCAACAGCGTTTAATCTAATGCCATATTTTCCCCATTCAGCAGCCAAAGATTTAGTTAAATTCATTACACCAGCTTTGCTTACAGCTGAGGGAACAACAAAACCAGAACCTGTATATGCATACGTAGTAATAATATTTAATACTGTACCTTTTATTTTCTTATCAATCCAATATTTACCAGTGGCTAAAGTAAAATAGTAAGTTCCTTTAAGCACAATGTCCACTATAACATCAAACGCTTTATGTGTGAGTCGTTCGGTAGGCGAAATAAAGTTTCCTGCGGCATTATT
>DAOVUO010000438.1 GCA_030632545.1 Bacteroidales bacterium | reverse complement strand
CTAATGGTGTTCAGGGAAATAGAGAAAAAGCAAGTGCGTTTGAAACTAAAGATGGAACATTTCGATTATCTGTTGCTGATTGTGCAATTCTTCAGGGATTTCCTGAAAATTGGATATTTAATGGTCCGGTTTATCAAGCATTAGGACAAATTGGCAACTCTGTAGCTCCACCAATGGCATATCATATTGCTAAATCAATTGCTCATACGCTTAATGACTGAAAGACAAGTTCATTTAGTCTTTTTGCATGATTTTTTGTAATTCGTTCCCAACCATCAAAATAAGAGGCTGGAATGTGTGGATTATTCAAAGTAGAACCTCTTTCTATGAGATATTTACATCTTTGTTTAAGAATTTTAAGCATTCTATTAGCAGTATAACCATCTTTAATATCCATTAACTCTTTATAATGTGATATTTTATATTGTTTTTTATTTAACTTTTTGGCATCAGCCAAAGTATAAATGTTTTTTTTACCAATTATAGAATAAAGGTCTTTAGCGGTTAATTTATCTGGAGCAATTTTAGCTATTTCAAAATCTGGAGTTATATATTTCTCTTTTTCTTTTATCCATTTAGCCATTTCTTGAGGCGATGCGTAAAGAGAATACTCCATATTATTGCCATCACTAGAATATTTACTTATCAACCAATGTTTGTGTTTCCATTTTTGTATATGGTCAAATCCGAAATCACGGACTGTTGTAACTGAACCATTAGTTGTAGTTTTTAATTCAAAAGGGATTTCAATTTTGTTTTTCAATATCATTATTGCATCTACACCACTTCTGCCTTCTCCTTTAGGTTTTAACAACCCAAACAACTCTCTTTGTTCATTTTCTCTAGCATCATCTTGAATCGCCATTTACTAATTTTATTAAAACTTCATTAATTCTTGAAGGGTGATACCTAATGCTCTTGAAATTTCAAAAAGAGAATATAAAGTAGGATTAACCCTGCCATTTTCCAATTTTTCAATAGCTTGTCTATCTTTATTACAGGCTCTTGCTAAATCAGACTGATTCCATCCTTTTAGAATCCTCAAATCGACAATTTTTTTGCCTATCTTTTTTTTTAACTCATCTTTATTCACAAAACAAATGTCATATAATTAATTGACAACTTTGTCATATAGTAATCTGACAATTATGATTATTGTTTATATTATTGTAAAAAAATTGTCCGCAAGCCCAAGTTCAGCTTTGTCTGTACAAAAATACCTGCGTTAGGCCGATGGCTATAGCCTCCGTTTTATTATTATTTTAGGCCTTGCCTTAGGTTTACGAAAAACAACCCAAAAACAATGCAAAATGTACCGTAAAAACACAAAAATTAAATATCCTATACTTAGATTATTTGTTGTAGGCTTTGTTTTTATAGCTTTTGGGTTATGGCCTTACTTTATAAATTCTGAGAATGCTTATTTGGCTTTTCCAATTGCTGTTGTGGGTGCAATTATTTTTCTGGCTGGAGTTTTCTTTTATATCAGAAAGAGAAAAGGGCTCGACAAGTAATTGACTTTAACTTAAAACTTAACAGCCAGTATTAGATTAATAAACATCTTTTTAAAAAAACATATAGGCTTTTACCTTTTGTTTGTACCTTTTGTAGCTATTACCATAAGTATTTTCCAAGTCGATTTCTTCCTGCAAAATAATTTTGTGCTGAAAAATAATATGGAATATCAAAAATATCATAATAATTATTGATTGACTTATAATAGCTACGCCAAATATCTGAAAATAAGTGCCAATATATACAGGATGTCGCATAATTTTATAAATTCCGCCTTGTACTAATCTGTCGGGCTCATTAATAGCAAACCAAAATATTCCCGCAATCATTAGGCTTAATCCAATAGCAAAGCTCAAAACTCCTGCAATTATGTATATTTTATTTGCAGAAAAAGGCATAAACAGGCTATATACAGCTATTAATACAAAAACAACAACATTAAGCTTGTTGTAATGATTTACTTTAGGAATGGGCGAAAAACGTGCGTTTACATAGGCAGGAAAAAGCATAAACAATCCTCTACTAAATATTAGATTGATTATAATTAGCCAAAATGTATTTTCCCATGCTAGTTGCAAACTATTCATCTTCGGGATGCCAAGTTTTGGTATGAATTAAATCGGGAAAAGCATAAGGTTTAAATATTGAATTTCCTTTAAACACACGTAAACATTCTTGAATTCCTTCGGTTATACTAGGATGAGGATGAATGGTTTTCAGAATTTCGTCTAAACTATTTTTCTCGTTCATCATGTGGGCTACCGAAACAATAAATGCGGAGGCTTGTGGCCCACTGGCACGCATTCCCATAATACGCTCATCGCCATCATCGCTAATAAAAATTTTAATGAAACCATTGGTGTTTCGCATGGCAATTGCACGGTTAACTAACTCGTTGGAATAATATACACTACGATAAGGAATTTGTGCCGCTTGCAACTGCTTTTCGTTCATTCCAACAGCGGCAACTTCGGGTTTAAAAAACATTAAAGTAGGCATATTGTAGTAACTTACAGGTTTTACAAACTCATCGTAAATAGTCGAAATTGCATGTCGGCCTTGAATTTCGGCTACGCTGTAGAGCTGTGTTGCGCCCGAAATATCGCCAGCAACATAAATATGATTTAGCTTATTGTTTTCCGATTTTAATTTGCAATTATCGGTCATTTGTAAATAGCCCCATTTATTGGGTTTTATACCAATGTTTTCTAAGCCCAGATGATCTGTGTTTGGTACTCGTCCAATGGCCATAAAAGCCACATCAACCTCTAGCACCTTGCTGTGTCCATCTTCGTAATCGAGCACAATTTCTAAGTACTCGTCATGTTGCCTAATTGTGCGTAAATTTGCTGTATGATGAATAACCACACCGTTTTCCGCCAGATTTTTAGATACAAAATCACTCACATCATCATCTTCAAAAGGAATTACACGATGCTGACGGTCGAGCAAATGAACTTCGGTTTGTTTAAAATTGGAGAAAATAGTGGCAAATTCGGTTCCTATAATACCTGAACCAACAATAATTATACGTTCCGGAAATTCTTTTAAATCCATTACATCATCCGAATCAATAATACGCTGATGATCAACCTCAAT
>DAOVUO010000465.1 GCA_030632545.1 Bacteroidales bacterium | reverse complement strand
CTTCCCGAAGTGGAATATATAGAAATATACAACCGCAAAAATGAAACAATATCAACTAAAAACTTATTTTTAAAAGTAGGAACTAGCCAACTGTCATTATCCCCTATTTTTATTCCTGCAAACTCCTACGGATTAATTGTTGCGGAAGCTGATTCTGCAATTATGACAAATTATGGATTAATAATTACAGCAAGCAGTGCATTAAACCTAACTAATGCAGGCACTAACATTCAAATAATTACAGATAACAAAATACTAAGTTATCTTCCTTATACCGATAAATGGTATAATAATTCTGATAAAGATGATGGTGGCTGGTCGATAGAAAAAATTGATTTAAACAATTTCTGTAACGATGAATATAATTGGCAAGCAAGCGAATCAAATGTTGGCGGTACTCCTTGTACAGAAAACTCAATCAATAATGTAACAATTGCAGATAATCCATTAAAATTAATGGAATTTAATGTACTCGCATCAAATCATATTCAATTGCTAATGAATAAAACACTAGAATTTGAAGAATTTGAAAATAACTCAAATTTCACGCTAAATAACAGCATCAAGCCAATTGAAAAAAGCCTGAGCAACGGAAATACCATTAATTTATATTTCAATGATGAATTTTCGGTAACTACTGAAAACGAATTATTTATTACCAATTTAAACGATTGGTGTAATCATAATTTAGACACAGCATTAAGTTTTACTTACGAGTATTTAAAAATTACAAAATTAGATGTGAAAAACCAAAATCAACTACGAATACAATTTTCCGAAATGCCAAACGATTCACTGGTTAAAACGGTGGCTAATTACACAATCGAAAGCTTATCTACTCATCCACAGTATATTTATGCCGATGCTGACATAGAAAATACATTTATCTTGTGGTTTACAAATGAGTTTGAATTAAGCACTAATTATAAACTTAATATTAGCAATATAGCCGACCAAAACGATAAATTAATGAATGACACAAGTATTGGCTTTTATTATCATTCGGCCAAGCTTTATGATATAGTTATTAACGAACTAATGATTAATCCAGAACCTTCAAATGGCTTACCAATTAATGATTACGTGGAACTTTATAATAGAAGTGACAAAGATATTAAATTAGAAAATTGGACATTAACTTTTGGCAGTTCTGAGCGAAATATAATTTCAGGAATAATTCCAGCCCAAAGCTATATTATTCTTTGTTCGGAAAATGATGTAATAGATTTTGAAAAATATGGTGCTATTGCAGCTCTTGAAGGAAGTCTTAATCTCTCATCAACAGGACAATTAGTTCAATTATTTAACCAACAAAATGAAATAATACATGCAATTGATTATACTAAAAGCTGGTACGCTAACGAGTACAAAGCCGATGGCGGCTACTCTTTGGAACAAATAGACTTTAATAGATTAAGTAGTACTCCTGAAAACTGGAAAGCTTCGGAGGCGCAAATTGGAGGTACTCCTGCTACGGCAAATTCAGTTTATACCGAGAATATTGACATTGAAGCACCGTTTGTGAAAATATTCGCAGTTTCAAGCTCAAAAACTATATTTATAGAATTCAATGAAACATGTAAAATTGAAACACTTGAGACTTTAAGTAACTATACAATCGAGAATAGCGAAAATCCAGTTAAAACAGAAGTAATTGCACCAAATTATAGCAAGCTTATTTTAACATTTGCAAATGAATTTAACTCTGAAACCTTGTATACACTAAATCTATCCGAAAACATAACAGATTTGGCAAAAAATAAACTTAGCGGCGAATTAAGCTACAGCTTTTCACTGCCACTAACAGTTGACTCAAGCGATGTAATAATTAATGAAGTTTTATATTCACCATATTCTGATGGTACTGAGTTTTTAGAACTTTATAATCGCTCAGATAAATACATAGATTTAAGTACACTTTATTTAGTTTCAGCTAGTTTTAATAATAGTACAGATAAGAAATCAGAAGTTCAAGTTTGTCCAGAATCAATATTACTTGCGCCAAAATCCTACGCTGTTCTTACAAAAGAAATAAACGGTATAAATACATTTTATTCAATCCCTTTTGATGCAACAATACTCGAAAATGATAAATACAGCACTTTAAGTAGCGAGTCATCAGTATTCATATTAGACAGTATTGGACAAACAATTGATTTTATACGCTATTCTGACGACTGGCAATTTCAACTACTAAGTTCCACAACTGGAATTTCCTTAGAAAGAATAAATCCTAATAAACCAGCAATGGAAGCCAATAACTGGCAATCGGCAGCACAAACAAGTGGATTTGCATCGCCTGGAGCACAAAATTCACAGTTTAATGAAACAAATGAGGCAAGTACAGAACTAATAAGCTTAAGCTCAAAAGAATTTTCGCCTGATAACGATGGGTATAACGACAGACTCACTCTCACATATAAGCTAGACAAATCGGGCTATAATGCGAATGTGTACATAATAAATGCATCGGGAAAACGAATTTTGCACCTAATAAATAATCAATTATTTGGCACTCAGGGAGAATTTGTATGGGATGGTTTATTAGCTAATGGGTCAAAAGCAGAAATGGGTATTTACATTATCTATTTTGAGTTTTATCACTCAGATGGTACAATAAAAGTAGACAAAAAAGTGGTAGTCGTATCTGAAAAGCTACGCTAATAGGCAAGCAAGAATTTTTTCGATTTACGATTGTAGATTTATGATTTACGATTTACGATTTACGATTTATGATTTACGATTTACGATTTACGATTTACGATTTGGCTAACGCAAGAGTATTAGATTGACGATTGACGATTGACGATTTGGCTAACGCAAGAGTATTGACAGTGCAACACCTGCTAGCGTCTGTGATAATTGACAATTGACAAGAGTATTGACAGTGCAAGACCTGCTAGCGTGCTTGCACCTAGT
>DAOVUO010000283.1 GCA_030632545.1 Bacteroidales bacterium | reverse complement strand
TTTGTACCTCGCCAATTCCCTACTGGTGGAAACGCCCATATCTATATAGATAATTTCAGCGAATTTGACGAAAATAGTTTTGATGATATTGTTGAAAAACAACAGGTGTTAAGAGATATTTTTGCTGCTTTCCAAAAAGTAGATGCTTTTAAAGAAATTTGCCAACTTGATAGCATCGAATATCCAACTTTAGCTTTTTCTTGTCAAGTAGCTTCCTTTTCTTATGAAGCTGATAATATTACAGAAAGTTCTGAATTTTCTCCATTTTTTAATTTAGCAGATGCTAAAAAAGCCCGATTTTTACAAAAAATTACTGGACAAGTTGCAGATAAAGTACTTAATATTAAAGATGGTGCAAAAACACTTGATATTCTCTGTACTTTGAACCAAAAACAAGCTCGAATTAAAGCTGGTATTGATTACGAATTAGACGAAATAGGTAATGATGAATTCAAAACCATTACAGAATCGGTTATGCAGTTTATCCAAAGCTTAGAAAAACAGTGTAAACAGTAAATTGTAGCTAAAAGACCTGATGAGTTTTATAAATTCGTCAGGTTTTTATTTTCATATCAACAAAACAAGGATTTTTCAATGCAACTCAAACATAAAGGTCAAGATGATGTCATTGACATTAAACAAATAACCGTTTCAATGCAATGGACAGCCGCCATAGATTTTGATTTAGCCGCCGCTTATGAGTCCAAAGATGGAAAAATCGGTCTTGTTTATTTTGCTAAAGAAGGTTGTTTAGATACATTTCCCCATATTTGTTTAAGTGGAGATGAAGGCGTGGGTGATACTGGTGGCTATAATGAAGAAATCTTAGTCATCAATCATCTCGCTGATATGAGTATGGTTTGGTTATTTTGTTGGGATTATGCTATGGTACAAGCTGGCAAAAAAGCCCGTTTTAAGGATAGCGATGTTCAATTAAGCATTAACGATGATTCTGGCAAAAGCTACTCAATTGAATTGGATACTAATGAAACAGGTAATGTTTGTTACCTCGCTTGCATTGACAATAGTAATTCAATGGGTGCGATGCTGACTAATACTAGTCTAACTGGAACTTTAAAAGGTTTAAAAACTGTTGACCAATTAATGGCATTAGTTAAATATCAAAAACGAAAATGGGATAAACAAGGACGAGTAAAAGGAGAAGCCCGTTTAATAATTAATTTACTAGAAAAAAAATTCGGAACTTTAAGTGAAAAAAATCGGGCAAAAATTCAATCTTTAAACACCAAAATTTTGCTCAACGCTGCTAAAAAAATATCAACTGCTAAGACTTTAAAAGAAGTGTTTGCAAGATAGTCTTAATTTGAGTAATGTCTTTTTTATTACCTTCAAATTCAAACTTTAACACTTTAACTCATTATTTGAATTTATTTTTATGTTGAATGTCCATTTATATCCTCTTGATAAGATTAAAGAGGAGAGACCCAAATGTGACCAGCATCTGAGCCACCCAACATAATTTAAACTAGGTAGGATTTGTTTAAATTACACTATTCTATATATCAAGTTTAGTGCCAACTTTTTAAAAGTTAATTAAATACCTTAAAAATCAATAATTTATAATTATGTATAAATATTCTTTAATCGGTTTTTATAGTTTCATCAATAATTTTCAACAAGCGAATTAATGAACCTTGATTTTTTTGGACAAATATCCGTCCATTTTGTCCTATTTGTTGACGATAATCAATATTATCTAAATAATTTTTAACTGCATGAAGTAATTCAATGGCATCATTGACTTGGATACCAGCGTCAGCTAATAATAATTGGCGACAAATTTCAGCACATTCAAACACCTGCGGTCCCATAATCACTGGTAAACCAACAGCAGCGGGTTCTAATAAATTATGCCCGCCAACAGGTACTAAAGTTCCACCAACAAAAGCAATGTCGCAAGCCGCATATAACATGGGTAATTCTCCCATAGTATCGCCCAAATAAATATCAATTTCTGCCTCAATATTCTGATTTTGACTACGTCTTGCTATTTTAAAAGCTTGTTTTTGGCAAAGTTGGGCAACTTGGTTAAAACGTTCAGGGTGTCGAGGAACTAACAGTAGTAATAAATTCTGACAGTCAACTTTTAATTGTTTAAATACGGTTAATATAATTTTTTCTTCGCCATCATGGGTACTGGCGGCAATCCAAACGGGACGATTTTGCCATTTTTGCCGTAATTTATCAGTTTGAGCAGAAAAATTATTTGGTAAATCAGTATCAAATTTGAGACTGCCTGTTACCCGAACCTGCTTAGAAGAAATGCCTAACTTGATAAAACCTTCAGCATCTAAATTAGTTTGAGCCACAATAATAACTGATTGCAACATTTTTCGCACCGATTTTTTGATGCGCAAATAACTAGTTACTGAATTGGCAGAAAGTCGAGCATTGGCTAATATTACGGGAATATCGCGTTGTTGACAACTATGTAATAAATTTGGCCATAATTCAGTTTCCATAATAATCAACAATTTAGGTTGAATATTATTTAAAAATCGAGCTAGGGCATCAGGTAAATCATAGGGTAAATAAACATGATCAACCTCATGATTAAATACCTCATGCACTCTTTTGGAACCAGTCGGTGTCATTGTTGTTACTAAAATAGGTGCTTGAAACCGCTGTTTTAATTCCTTAATTAGTGGAATAGCTGCTTGCACCTCTCCCATTGAAACTGCATGAATCCAAATATAATTGCGTTTTAACAGGTGTTTAGCTGAAAAGCCAAAACGTTCATGCCAACGTTGCCGATAAGCAGGAGCTTTTATACTTCGCCATAGCAAATAAAGTAGTATAATCGGAATGAATAAATAAAATAAACTCGTATAAATAAAGCGCATTAAACTCCAATGTTTAAGCATGAATCATTCGACCATCGACACCCAAAGCGGCTTCATGTAGAGCTTCGGATAAAGTGGGATGCGCATGAATAATTCTAGCTAAATCTTCGGCACTGGCTTCTAATTCCATTGCTACTACGGCTTCGCTAATTAATTCGGAAGCGGAAATGCCAAAAATATGTACTCCCAAAATTTGATCAGTTACTGAATCTGCTAAAATACGCACCATGCCACTGGTATCGCCATGCGCTTTAGCTCTTCCGCTGGCTATAAATGGAAATTGTCCCAGTTTATAATTTACATTATCGGCTTTTAACTGTGCTTCAGTTTTGCCAACCCAAGCTATTTCTGGCCAAGTGTAGATGACGAAAGGAACGGTATCGTAAGACATTTCGGTCTTTTTTCCAGCTAATTGTTCGGCAACCATTACGCCTTCTTCTGAACCTTTATGTGCCAACATCGGTCCTCCAATAACATCACCGATTGCATAGATATTAGCCATCGCTGTTTGACGCTGTTGATTGACTTGAATAAAGCCACCTTGGTCAATTTTTATACCTATTTCTGCTGCGCCTAAATTTTCAGTATTGGGTTTGCGCCCCACTGCAACAATAAGTTTATCAACGGTTAGCTGTTGTTCACCTTTGTTATCTTGATAGGTAATAAGCACTTCTTCATTCTCAATAATAGCCGAGCTTACATTGGTTCCAGTATGAATTTGTAAACCTTGTTTTTTTAATTCCCTTCGAGCAGCGAGGGCAATTTTTTGATCCGCCATCGCTAGAAAATCTGGCATGGCTTCTAAAATTGTTACTTGGCTACCTAAACGACTCCAAACACTTCCTAATTCTAAACCAATTGCGCCAGCACCAATCACACCCAAACGTTTTGGCACTGTTTGAAAATTAAGTGCGCCAGTAGAATCAACAATAAAATTATTATCAATAGTTGCAATCGGTATATTAGTCGGTACAGAACCAGTTGCAATAATAATATTATCGGCGGTAACTGTACTTTTCCCATCCGCATTGCTAATTTCAATTTGCTGTCCGTCAATGAAACGAGCAGTGCCATGTAAATGGGTAATTTTATTCTTTTTAAACAGACTGGCAATACCTTGCGTTAAAGTTTTAACAATTTTATTTTTGCGAACTTGCATGGTTGCAATATCAAAGTTTAAATTTTGGTATTGAATGCCATGTTCAGCAGCTTTTTTCTGTGAAAAATAGTAATGATGGGAGGAATCTAGTAGAGCTTTGGAAGGAATACAACCTACATTGAGGCAAGTTCCGCCTAAAGAGGCTTTGCCATTATTATCGCTCCATTTATCAATGCAAGCCACTTTCTTATGTAATTGTGAGCAACGAATAGCTGCAACATAACCGGCTGGTCCTGCTCCAATTACGACCACATTATAATCAGACATGGTATTTTTAATTTTCCTTTAAACTTTATAAATTAGAGACTAAAAAGACGCACGCCGTGCGCCTCTACGGTTAGGGAATAAAATAATTATATAAATTAATTAAATTTGGAAAAAAAAACAAAAAAACAAAAAACAAAATCACTGTCCACCACGCACCAATCTGACATGTCCGTTACTGTTACGATTGTTGTCGTCGCCGTCACCAAAATAGAAACTTACATTCCACGCCCTATTTGGATCACCCGCCAAGGGCGACCCAGACCAGTACCACGAAGATAGGGTATTGGGGAAATAATCAGTATTAATAGTCGGATATATCTCAGCCGCTTTTTTATCTTTATCAACTAGAGAAAGTAACT
>DAOVUO010000149.1 GCA_030632545.1 Bacteroidales bacterium | reverse complement strand
CTTCGTCGGCCATTGTTTCTTCATCCATGCAAATTAAACGCGTAAAATATAAATTCTGACCATCGGCGGTTAACTTTGGACGATAATCGTAACATGATGAATTGATGTTTTTACCCAAATTATCAACTTTAGTTTGGGCACTAATATTATTTAAGGCAAATAAAAGAATAAAAAAAATCAAAAAACTATTTTTCATAATTCAGTATTTTGAATATCAACCTTCCCTTCTTCTTTCTGTTTTAGCTTTCTGGGAGCAAAAAAATAAGCTAAACTAAGCTGTACAAACTGATTATTTCGATAATCAAAAGCCTGCTCATCTAAAGATGTGGTTAATGAACTATAACTAGTAGAAAAATTCGCATCAAGTTGTAATTCAGATGCTCCAAGCGAATAAACAAATGAAGTGCCTACGGTCATTCCATAGTCATAATTACTAATCATAGGAGGTGGAATCATATTAACTAACTCAGAACCAGGCCCACTTAAAACAAATCCTGCATCAAACATATAAGAAACAAAAGGTCCAGCATGCACGCCTGCTTTAAACGCCCCCTTTCCTAACTGAATATGACTTAAAAAATTAAAATGGATATTCTCAGATTGAATATTCTCTACAAAATATCCATTTCCTAAAGACTCATATTCAGTGTAAGTATATTCCATTTCTTTATGAAGGTAATTGAGTTCCAATTGTAAAAACCACCAACTAGGTCGTTGGGCATACTTATAAACTAAACCACCAGAAATACTTGGATAGAACAACTGATTTGAAGTGGACTCTAAAAAATTTGCCGTCAAATCATAAGAGCTTTTTACTCCAAAAAATGATTGTGAATATGTACTTAAAAAAATTGGCAACAGAGACAAAAGCAAAAATAATCTTCTCATTTATTTATATTTTAAAGAAGCTTTATACCGAAACACTACCGTGTAAACGAATTTTTTTTTTCGTAACATGCTAATCAGTCGGCATTGTTTACTCCTGAACAAACTGGGTATACAATCAAAATTTTTAATATATTTAATATGCAGTTTAATATTTAATACTTCGTTAAGATTTACTAAATTTACTGTTTCAAAACTGTATGCCACTAGTTATGAGCAACATAGTGAATAAAACGGAATTTAGTAAATCTATGTATTTCAGTAGTTTATAAAAATTTACCGAACCATTGATATTAGTTCTTTCTAGTAACTAAAAAATGCAATTATATATTTTAGCAAAATTGAAATAAATTTGCCATAAGACAAACCTTTTACAAGAATAAAAAAATCAATTGAAATTTGGAAGTATAGTTTCAACTATTTACCATTGAAATAATTCATGGTTCTTTCGAGACCGATTGTCGAAAAACTTTGAATAGCCTCTATCATTTTGTCAATTCTTTCGGGCAAAGCAGGTGCTTCATCTTTTCCCCATTCCTGTAACACATAATCGGCTTGCCTACCACGAGAAAAATTATCATCCACACCAAATCGTAAACGAGGGAATTTATTATGCCCAAGTTTTATGGCAATATCGAGTAAACCGTTGTGCCCACCATCAGAACCTTGCTTTTTTATGCGGATAGTACCAAAAGGGAGAGCTATATCGTCCACAATGACCAAACAATTTTCGGGAAGCACTTTTTCTTCGTTTAGCCAATAGCGAACAGCCTTACCACTTAAATTCATTAAAGTAGTAGGTTTAATGAGTACAATTTGCTTTCCTTTATACTTATACAGCGTTCTGAAAGCATGCCGCTGGTGCTCAAATACAAGATTGGACGCTCCTGCTAGAGCGTCCAATACTTGAAATCCTATATTATGACGAGTTTTTTTATACTTCTCGCCTATATTTCCTAATCCAACGATTAAAAATTTCACTTTATGAAATTATTATGCTTATTCAGCAGATTCATCTGATTCAGAAGTTTCAGCTTCTTCACCTTCAGCTTCTTCACCTTCCTCTAAGGCATCACCTTTAGCAGCACGAGTTAATTTAACTGAGGCTACAACAGCATTCTTTGAATCTAATAATTCAAGATTCTCGTACTCTAATTCGCCAACTTTAATACTACTACCTAACTTAATATTTGTAACATCAACCTCTAAAGTTTCAGGTAAATCTTTAATTAAACCTTTTACTTTTAATCTTCGGTAAGTAAGCTGCATTTTTCCACCTTCTAACACACCTACCGCCGAACCTGTGGTAACAACAGGAAGTGCAATACTTATTGGCTTGTCTTCAGATACTTGTAAAAAATCAACATGATAAGCTCTATCTGTAACTGGGTGATATTGCACATCTTGTAAAATTGCATCTACAACATTATCGCCTAAACTTAACTTAACAAGATAAGCATTAGGAGTAAAAATTAAATGACGAAATTCATTTTCAAAAACTGAAAAATGAATAGTTTTCTCACCACCATAAATTACACATGGTAGTTCGTTATTCTTTCTTAAAGCTTTTGTACTAACTTTTCCTACATTCTCTCTTAAAGTACCTTTTAATTCTAAAACTTTCATAATAATAATTTTTGTGCTACTCAAATTTGTCTATAGCCCATAAAACACAACATAAACAAGTTCCCATCACACGTTAATAATAATTTTGGGCGTGCAAATATAATCATTTCGATTCTATTTAGAAAAAAATCAGTAGGTGAATCATAGAAATCGTGTTTAAAATATATTGAACAACGTTGTAGTTCTAAATTCAAAATCATTATTTTTCCATAGGCTAATACCCATGGTTATTTAGATTAAACCACATTGTGGTATTTTTACAATTTTAATCAATTAAACGAATAAACATTTAAACATTATTATGTCCCTCAAAACTTGCAGTGCCACCGAAATTTGAATCTCTACCCACTAAATTGGTAGTAGAGCCAATGTTTTAAATAAATACAAGCAATAAACAGAATGAAATCACGACACACAGAAAAGCAAAAATCGCCACCAAATTACACCCACCTACCTTTTAACATTTAGTTATGAAAAAACAATAAATGTATATACATTTGCCTGATTTTATATGCAAATAAATAGCAATGGCAAAGCAAGACGATGTATTTAAGAAACTGGTAGCTCACGCAAAAGAATATGGTTTTATTTTTCAGTCGAGCGAAATATATGACGGACTTAGTGCCGTTTACGATTACGGACAAAAAGGTGTAGAGTTAAAAAACAATATAAAAGAATATTGGTGGAAATCCATGGTGTATATGCACGAAAATATTGTTGGAATAGATTCAGCAATTTTTATGCACCCTAAAACATGGAAAGCTTCTGGTCATGTTGATGCTTTTAACGACCCTTTAATTGATAACAAAGATTCAAAAAAGCGTTACCGTGCTGATGTTTTAATTGAGGAACAAAGAGAAAAATTTCAGGTAAAAATCAATAAAGAAGTTGCTAAAGCAGCAAAAAGATTTGGCGAAAGCTTTGATAAAGAGGAATTTTTAAAAACAAATCAACGAGTTTTAGCTAATCAAGCTAAAATAGACGAAATAACTAATCGCTATGTTACGGCCATGGAAAACGATGACCTCAATGCGATTAAACAAATTATTCTGGATTATGAAATTGCCGACCCTGTAAGTGGTTCGCGAAACTGGACTGATGTAAGACAGTTTAACCTAATGTTTGACACTCGATTAGGTTCAGTAACCGATGATGCAGCAAAAATTTACCTTAGACCAGAAACTGCACAAGGTATTTTTGTGAACTACCTTAATGTGCAAAAAACGGGTAGAATGAAATTACCGTTTGGTATAGCACAAATTGGTAAAGCTTTTCGTAACGAAATTGTAGCTCGTCAGTTTATATTCCGCATGCGAGAATTTGAGCAAATGGAGATGCAATTCTTTGTTCAACCAGGAACAGAAATGAAATGGTTTGAATACTGGAAAAACAAACGTATTAAATGGCATAATGCTTTAGGCCTAGGCGAAGAAAAATATCGTTTTCACGATCACGATAAAGTAGCTCACTATGCAAATGCTGCAACAGATATCGAATTTGAATTTCCGTTTGGATTTAAAGAGCTTGAAGGTATTCACTCACGAACAGATTTCGATTTAAAACAACATCAGGAACACAGCAACAAAAAACTGCAATATTTCGACAATGAGAAAAACGAATCATATACTCCTTATGTGGTTGAAACCTCTATTGGTTTAGACCGTATGTTTTTAACCGTGCTATCCAATGCTTATACCGAGGAAGAAATTATAAAAGAAAATGGGTCAAAAGAACAACGATTGGTATTAAAAATTCCTATTTTCCTAGCTCCTATCAAACTGGCTATTTTCCCCTTAATTAAAAAAGACGGACTGCCAGAAAAAGCGCACGAGATTTACAATAAACTAAAATACGACTTTAATTGTGAGTACGAGGAAAAAGACACAATTGGCCGACGTTATCGCAGGCAAGACGCTATTGGAACACCTTTCTGTATCACAATCGACCATCAGAGTTTAGAGGACAATATGGTTACTTTGCGCGAGCGCGACACAATGAAACAAGAGCGTGTTGCAATTGATGATTTACACAAAATTGTAAGTCAGCGTATTGATATGAAAATATTATTAAAAGAACTAGAAGACTAAAAAATGAGCAAGTTACAAGAAAATTTAAAAGAATTTGGCCTTCATATAGCTATAATAATAGGTTTTATTGCTATTAGTTATATTTATTTTTTCCCAATTTTAGAAGGAAAAAATCTTCCGCAAATGGATAATATCCATGCCAGGGGAATGTCGCAAGAATTAGTAGAATTTCAGAAACAAAATCCTGGAGAAGAATCACTTTGGACTAATTCAATGTTTGGTGGTATGCCAGCCTATCAAATAAAAAATGGTACAGCTAGAAATGTATTTACTTATCTACACAGAGCATTCCGACTTGGATTACCTTATACTACCGTGGCCATTTTATTTACCTATTTATTTGGTTTTTATATTCTTCTTATCAGTTTAAAGCTTAACAAATGGCTAAGTGTATTGGGTGCATTGGCTTTTGCTTTTGCCTCGTATAACTTAATAATAATTGAGGCCGGACATGTAACCAAAACTTATGCAATTGCATACATGGCACCTACTCTAGCAGGTTTTATTCTGATTTTCAGAAAAAAATATTGGCTAGGCGCATTGCTCACTATTATATTTTTAGGCGTTGAGCTTGCATCCAATCACCCACAAATAACTTACTACTTAGCTATTTCTGTATTAATTTTTGTGCTAGTTGAACTAATTTACTCAATAAAAAACAAAGAAACCAAGCATTTTATAAACGCCTCT
Source organism: Bacteroidales bacterium (assembly GCA_030632545.1). GTDB lineage: Bacteria > Bacteroidota > Bacteroidia > Bacteroidales > DYOH01 > DYOH01. Next base: position 1,274 of record DAOVUO010000149.1, on the reverse strand, counting down.
GCTGTTTCTCTAATTGCCGTTATAATGGCAGTAGCACCAGGTGTACGCGATTTATGGACAACCTACGAATACGGTAAAGAAAGCACTCGCGGTAAAACAGAATTAAGCGTTGCTGAGGGAGAGAAAAAATCTGATGGACTCGAAAAAGACTATGCACTTGCCTGGTCTTATGGAAAAGCAGAAACTTTTACGCTTCTTGTGCCAAATTTTGTTGGTGGCGGAACAGAAAGACTTGACGAAAATTCTGAAACATACAAAAATCTTATAAAACAAGGGCTTCCACCACAAACAGCCGGAGCAATTATTCAAAATACACCAACTTACTGGGGTCCAATGCCATTTACCTCAGGCCCAGTTTATTTTGGTGCCTCAATTATTTTTCTGTTTATTCTTGGTTTTTTCGTCCTCGATGGCCCAGAAAAATGGTGGTTAATAAGCATTACCGTACTTTCAATTCTACTTGCATGGGGAAAAAATTTAGAATGGTTTACCGACATATTTTTCTACTATTTCCCCCTTTACAATAAGTTCAGAACGGTATCTATGATACTGGTTGTGGCAAATGTTGCAGTAGTGTTAATGGCAATGCTTACGCTTCACAAAATTTTTATTAAAGAAATTGAAAAAGAAAAACTCAAAAAATCACTTTTATATAGTGGTTCAATAGTTGGAGGTTTGCTGTTGTTAGTACTTATTTTAGGCAGTTCCTTAATGAATTTTGTTGGTTTAAACGATGCGATGATTAATAATCAGTTAGCAGCAGCAGGATTACCAGAAAATATTATTAAAATATACGAAAACAGTCTGCAAAACGACAGAGCTGCAATGATGCGTGCCGATACTCTTAGAAGTCTAGTATTTATAATTTTTGGATTTGGAGTACTTTGGGTATATGCCATAGATAAACTAAAAAAGGAGTATTTCATAGCTGCCTTAACAGTAATTATTTTAATAGACTTGTGGGTAGTTGATCGCCGATATCTCAACGAAAACGATTTTATTTCAAAACGTCAGTTAGCAAATCAGTTTGCACCAACACAGGCCGACCAAATGATACTTAAAGACGTAGATCCAAATTACAGAGTACTAAATCTAACAAGAAGCGTGTTTAACGATGCCTATACTCCTTATCATCATAAATCTATTGGTGGATACCATGGAGCAAAACTCCGCAACTATCAGGAAATGATAGACCACTATTTAGCGAATGAAATTAGCAATTTGCAAAATGCTCTAAGCTCACAAAGCACAACAAATATGGTAGATAGCGTTCT
>DAOVUO010000243.1 GCA_030632545.1 Bacteroidales bacterium | reverse complement strand
TTGTTGTAAATTAATTGTTATATTTATTTTATCTTGAATGATTCACACTGATATTTTTCTATTTTTGTCCTTTTAATTTTATTCAACATATAAGAAAACTCTAATTTATGAATAAATATCTTTTTAATACAAGTATAATTGTCATATTAATTTATTTATTATTTGGCTCATGTGCGCAAACAGGGTCGTTGTCTGGTGGTCAAAAGGATAGTATTCCTCCAATTCCTATTAAATTTTCACCACAATTTGGGAAAACAAATTTTGAGGCTAAAAAAGTAAGTATAAAGTTTAACGAGTTTTTTGATTTAAAAGACATTTATACTCAGTTTATTGTTTCGCCACCCTTGGAAGAGAAACCTGAAATAAAATCAAAAGGTAAAATTTTAGAAATTGTTTTAAATGGCGAATTAGCCGATAATACTACTTATAATTTTGATTTTAATGACGCAGTAGCTGATTTTACTGAAAGTAATGTATTGCATGGCTTTCAATATGTTTGTTCGACAAGCGATGAAATAGACTCTTTAAAAATTTCGGGGAAGCTTATTGATGCGCAAACTCATGAAGCAATAGATGGTGCGCTTGTTTTTTTGTATAAAACATTAAATGATACTACTCCATCCAAAGTTTTGCCTAATTATTTAGCTAAAACGAATATTGAGGGTGACTTTTCCATAAGGAATATAGCTGCTGGCTCTTATCATGTTTTTGCTTTACAGGATATGAATACAAACTTACTTTACGATCAGTCAACTGAATTAATAGCATTTTATGAAACTGTTGTCAATCCTTCTGTAACAATGGAATTGGTGAATGATACATTATGGCGTGATTCTTTTATTTACGATGGAGGAAAAGAACCAATAGATACATTGAAGCTTAGCGAAATTGTTGAGCGTACATATTTTAAATATTTGCCCGATAGCCTTGAGCTTTTTATGTTTGACGAGGATGATGCAAATCAGTTTGTTGGTTCGTTTAGCCGAGAATTGCCTGGAATGTTGAATTTTATAATGAATCGTGCAATTTCAAAGGATTTTTCAATTATTCCTTTAAATGTTAAATTAAGTGAGAATGAAACTATTTTGGAATGGAGTGAAACTAAAGATTCTCTAAATTATTGGATTAAAAACAAGGATATTAGTTCTGTTGATACGCTTATTTTTCAAGTAAATTATTTGGAACAAGATAGTTTGAAAAATTGGGTTAAAACGGCTGATACTTTAAGGTTTAGCTTTGATTTTGAGGCTGTTGCTGAGAAAAAAGAGGAATTGGCTAAGCAAGAAAATGTAGTAGTGTCATCTGAATTAAAATTCAATATCTCAAATATAAAACAAAGTTTTATTGATGTGAATCAGAATATTAGATTTCAAACAAGTAGCCCATTAGCCACTATAAATAAAGAATATATTTATTTGTACGAAATGGCTGATTCATTGGTTGATAAATATATTAAAAAGTATAGAGCTAGCGGCGTGTATCACAATATGGAGAGTGGTGGCTTAATTGAGGCAAGTATGTTGTCTCAGAATTTGGTGAATGCATTTTTTAAAAGTGATAAAATGGCCGATTTATCGGTAAAAGGAATTAATTTTACTTTAAGCAAAGCACCTCAATTTATTGCAAATGCTACAAATGACACTATTCAAATACAGTTTGATAATAAGGATGTTGCCAGCTTAGATACTTTAAAATTTATTATGAATTATAAAATGAAAGCTTTAATTGGCGAGCAGCCTTATGCTGATACTTTAGCACTTGCCTTGAAACGTTCGCCATTTGAAATTTTTGGTAATAAACTTTCTTTCGAATTAGAATCAAAGGATTTGGCTCAGCGTAAATTTGAGCTTAAATTTGAGGGTAAAAATGAGGGCTTTCAATACAATTTAATTTTTTCACCTAAATTTGCTTTAGATATTTTTGACAATCAGCCTGATAGCCTTGGTCAAGCCTTTTCTATTAGACCTGACGATTATTATGGAAATTTGATTCTTAATTTAGCTAATGAGCCCGAAAATTTATTTTTTATATTAAGTGATGAGAAGGATAATTTAGTGAGGGAAATTGATGAGCTTGAGGACAATAAGCTTAATGTTGATTTATTAGCACCAGGAAATTATAAAATTAGAGCGTTTGCGGATGCAAATAAAAATAAAAAATGGGATACAGGAATCTTTTTGAAAAGGCAACAGCCCGAAAAAGTATTTTTGTTTTCTACTAAAATTGTCATTCGCTCAGCTTGGGATACCGAAGAGGATTGGGATTTTTCTGAATAATTGTTAATGTTTAATTACAATACTTCGTTAAGATTTACTAAATTTACTGTTTCAAAACTGTATTACGCTAGTTATAAACAATATAGTAAATAAAACGAAATTTAGTAAATCTATGGATCTCAGTAGTTTATAAAAATTTACCGAACCATTGTAATTATAAATGCTTAGTTAAGTTTTAAGTTAAAATTTGTGAATATTTAATTATAGAAATTATAACAAGTGAGATGGAAAATTAAAATAAAATTTTTGACATTACAGATATTGCTGTTTTTGTTTGTTTATGAGGCAAATGGGCAATGTGTGCAGTCTGATTTTGCTTTTCAAACAGGCGATAAACTTGTTTATAATGTAGCTTATAACCTTGGTTTTATTTGGGTTGATGCTGGAATAGTAAGTTTTGAGGTTAAGAGTGCTTTTTATAAAGGTAAAAAAGTCTTTCATTTTTTTAGTGAAGGGAAAAGTTTACCTGCTTACGATTGGTTTTTTAAAGTAAGGGATGTATGGCAAGCATATTCCGATACCAGCAGCATTAAGCCTTATGTTTTTAAACGAAATTCTTCGGAAGGTGGATATAATGTAGATAATGCTTATTGGTTTGATTATAAGAAAAATAAAATTTATACATCTTCCGAAAATACAAATAAAAAACTCGAAAAGGATACATTTAATTTACAGCCATGTTTGCTCGATTTAGTAAGTAGTTTGTATTACGTTAGAAACTTAGATTACACAAAATATAAATACAATGATAAAATTGGCCTAAAATTTATTGTTGATAATGAGATTTTTGACGATTTATATGCGCGTTATTTGGGCGTTGAAATTATCGAATTGCACGATGGACGAAAATTCAAATGTCATAAAATAAGACCGTATTTGGTTGAAGGTACTATGTTTACTGGTGGCGAAGATATGACTGTTTGGATTTCTACTGATGGAAATAATGTGCCAATTTTAGTGGAAGCACAAGTACTAGTAGGTTCAATTATGGCAGAACTTGTTGAAGTGAAAGGCTTAAAGTATCCGCTAAATCCAAATGTGGAATAGAATTTACCTAAAGTTGTGTAGGTAAATTGATGAATATAATTACTAAAAAGTCAAAGTTAGTGTTTTAGCAAGGGTCAGATTATTAGCCTCTTATATTCTCGTTAGTCGCAGTTTTGATAAAGATTAATAGCCTTTCCCGAACAGCGGTGAAGTATTATAATTACGTATCAATTAATATATCAAGTTTAAAAAACACCTTAGAATAAGATAATAAGGTTTAAAAAACCTGTAAATGTTGATTTCTACTAAGGTTTTAACTAAGAAATAAGGTTTTCTTTTGAACAAAAGTATAAATTATATCGATATGCTTTTAGTCATTGTATTGTATCGCAGGCACACAACGGAAATATGACTTGTGGTGTTTTGTTTTTGATGTTTTTTCGAGGTGCGAAGCACCCGAAAAAAACACTATAATGCCTGACACCAAACCGCTATTGTAAGCATTATTTGTATAACAATCTAATTGTTATTAATTTAGGCATGGCAACTAGATGGTATCGTAAATTTAAAATCACTGCCTTTTCCTAACTCACTTTCCACCCAAATTTCTCCACCATGTTTTTTAACAAATTCTTTGCAAAGTATCAAACCAAGCCCCGTGCCGGTTTCTTTTTCTGTTCCTTTCGTTGATATGTTTTTATCTATACGAAACAAATTATCAATTTTATTTTTTGGTATACCTACTCCTATATCTTTTACAGAAATTTCAAGAAAATTACTATTTGATTGTTTTCCAGATGATATTACTACATTTCCGTTTTTGTTTGTGAATTTTATAGCATTTGAAATTAAATTTCTTAATACTGTAGCAATCATGTTTTTGTCCGCAAAAATTATGTCATTTTTCGAAATATCATCTAAAATGAAAATGTTTTTTTTATCTGCCTGTGCTTGAATGTCAAATAAGGTTTCAATTAATAATATTTTAATATTTAATTTTTCGGGTGAGTATTCAATTCCTTCAGATTGCGAACGAGACCATGTTAGTAAATTCTCTAATAGCTTGAAGGCGCTTTTAGCACTGTCATTAACCATTTTAATCATACGTTCAAGTTTTTCAGTATCATATTCTTTATGATATTCCATAAGAATATTGGAAAACCCCAATATACTATTAAATGGATTTTTTAAATCGTGAGCAATTATTGAAAAGAATTTATCTTTTGTCATATTAAGTTTTTGTAAACTTGCTTCATTTTCTTTAAGTGTAAACTCTGCTTTTTTTCGTTCTGTAATGTCTTCAACAGAACTTAATGATGCAATATTTCTTCCGGTTTCATCTTGTATTATAGTATTATGCCAGCCTATAAGCCGTTCTTTGTTTTGCTTTGTTATTACTTTATTTTCAAAATATTCAACATTCTGTATATTTCCATTTATTAAATCATTAAAAACTTGTTTCAGATTTTCTTCATCTTTCTTAGGTATAAAATTATCAAACCAATTTTTACCTATAATCTCCTCCTTGCTATACCCTAATATGTTGCGGGCTTTTTTGTTTGCAAGAATAATATTTTGATGTAAATCAACAGCTACTATCATAACACCTGCAATATCAAGATAAGACTGTGCTTTTTCTTTTTCCTGTTTCAAATGATTGTTAAGTCCCGATATTTGTTCATTAGTAGATACAAGCACCTTATTGACAGTATGTAATTTTTCCGTACGGTCTTGAACCTGAATTTCAAGATTGGTATTGAGATTTCTTAACTCTAATCGTGTTTTTTTTAATTTTATGACTAAATTAATATAAAAAGCAATCAATAATAATAAAACTATGTTTGCTATGGCTATAGCAGACAATTGCACACGATATTTCTCCCATAAAGTGTATTGTTGGTTTTTGATTATGCTTCC
>DAOVUO010000086.1 GCA_030632545.1 Bacteroidales bacterium | reverse complement strand
TTTGATACTTCCCCGATGTTCGGGACAGGCTGTTAAGTTTTAAGTTTCGAGTGCTAGGCTTTAAGCTCAAATGTGTAAATGCTAATGAAGTTTACAGGTAATTTTGGTTCACAATCGGTATTAATAACAATGCTTTTCAGCCTGAAATATGCTCATTTTCTTTCTGCTTTCTACTAATTTTTTTGTCTAATAAGTCTCAAAAAAAGAGATAAGTCACTAGTATTCAGTTAAAATTAACTTCGTTAAATAGTATTAACTTATTTGTTTTGAATGTAATCTAGTTTTGATAAATGACGATTAATACAAAATAAGGTTATTAGCTCACAACTTATATCGAATTCTAGTATAACGTTTACCTAGGTGTTTGGACATAACATTGGTAGGCTTTATGAAAAATTTATTCGTAATAGTGGAATAGTGAAAATTGAGCCACAGAAATTTATTTTGGAAAATGAAGAGAAAAAACAATCATGTTGCTGGAAAATTTTATAAATCCAGACAAAAATAAAATTAAACAATTCGTTAACAGGAAAATTATTATCTTAAGAATATGTGATTTCGTAATAATTAGCGTATCAATAAAGATTTGAAAATCCGTGATTATACTATTTCTGTGAATGAAAATGAAAATGGAACAGACTTAAGATTAATTTTTTGGTATGAATTTATATCAAAAAATCATTGTAAAATCATGGTGCGAAAGTGAGTACGGTGAATGAAATGCTTTTTAATTTTTAATATATTGAAATAAAAAGAGCCAGCATTAAAATTCGATACCTAATAAAACAACATCGTCAAGCTGTTTCGTGTCTTTTTTCCAATCCTCAAAAGCCTTATTTATACATACATGTTGTTCGTCTAAGGTTTTACTTGCAGTTTTTAAGAGTAATGTTTTCAGTTGCTTAAACATGAATTTTCTACCTTTTGGGCCACCCATTTGGTCTATTATTCCATCTGAAAACATAAATATTCTATCACCTTCTTTGTAGGAAAGAACTTGTCTGGTAAAAGGTTTTTCCCTTAGGTAAATTCCAACTGGCATCCAATCGCCTTTGTATTGTTCAAGTTGATTATCACTAATTTTGATAAGTGGATTATTTGCTCCAGAAAATTCAATAATTTTTTTCCTAGTGTTTATAATAACAAGTGCTAAATCCATACCATCTTGAGGTGATCCACTTTTCATACTTTGTCTCAAGGATGTTTTTATTTTATTTCTTAATTTATCTAAAATGACATTAGATGGCGGTACTCCAGTTGCAAGTATTTCGTTAAAAAATGCTATTCCAAGCATACTCATAAATGCACCCGGGACTCCATGTCCAGTACTATCGGCAGCGACCATTACAATTTTATCATCAACCTTTTTTGAGTAATAAAAATCACCAGAAACAATATCTTTTGGTTTAAACATAATAAAATGCTTTGGAAGATATTCGTTAATTACAGAACTAGGGGGTAATAATGCACTTTGTATTCTACGAGCATAAACAATACTATCAGTAATAGCTTGTTTTTGTTTTAATATTTCTTGTTCTGCTAGTTTTATTTTTGTGATGTCAGAATCTATTGCAACAAACTTATCTAGTACATTATTATCATCAAAAATTGGTGTTAAAGTAGTTTGAATCCAGATTGTTGTGCCTTTTTTGGTTTTAGTTTTAGTTGAGTATGAAACTGACTTTTTTAAACTAACTGCCTCATTTACTTTGGTGTTGATATTTTCGTTTAGGCTTGATTTAAGCAAATTATTTCCATATTCAGCAATGAAATCATCTAGGTTAACTCCAAGCATTCTTTCAAAACCATCATTTACCCATTCTATAATTCCATCGTGATTGAATATAATTACAGAATTATCTGTTTTACTAGCAACAAACGATAGTTTTTCAAGTTCTTTGTTTGTAGTTTTTAATTCATTTGCTTGTTTTGTAATTTGTTTATGTTGTTTAGTAATTTCGATTTCAGCTTCTTTAATTTCGGTAATATTTGAATCTACCATAACGAGTTTTGTAATTTCATGTTTGTTATTAGTAATGGGGCTAATTGTTCTTTGTACCCACATTTTCTTGTTATTTCTTGTATGAATAGCTGTTTCGTATATTCGTGCTTCTTTTGATTCTACGCATTCGCTAAATACTTTAGCTATATTGCTGTTAATATCAGCATTAACTATATTTATATCTTTATCATGAATCCAAAGTTGTAAGGTGTATCCATAAAGTCTTGTAAATCCAATATTTACCCATTCAATGTCCCCTTTGGTGTCATAAATTGAGATTGCATTTCTTGATTCTCTGGCTATAATTGAAAGTTTTTCGAGCTGTTTATTTATTGTTTCAGTATACATGTTTTGTCGCTCAATTTCATTTTTTTGTTCACGTATTTGAGCGTTTTTTTCGCCTAATTCTTTATTTACTCTTTTTGTTTTTTTATAGGCACGGTAAATAAGAATAATTAAAAAAACTATAATTGTTAAAAAGCCAATGAATATCGAAATTAAGTTTTTTTGACCTTCAATAATTAAGTTTTGGCGAGCCATGTCGGATTTAAATTCAGTAATTTTACGTTCTTGCTTTTCTGCTTCAGCATTTAAATCTTCGAGGAATCTTTTTTGTTTTCGAACTTCCAATTTTTGACCTGTTATTCTTTTTTGTTGTTCGTTTATTGATTTTGTTTGTTCTTCTAAAAATTCAGTTTTTTTAATAAGTTCCTGCTCTCTAACTAAAGCTGTATCTTGCAATTGCAGTAAATTAGCTTTTTGTTGCTCTAAATATAATTTCTGATCTTTGATTCTACTAGTCTGGGTTTCAATATGTTCTGTTTGCTCTTCAATGTATTTGGTTTGTTTATCTATTTTTTTCATTTGATCTTTTAGAAGAGATTGTTGTTCCTTTAATTCATCTCTTTGCTGTTCAACCTTTTTTTGTTCATTTTTTAGCTCACTTTCTGTTTCTTCTATTAGTTCTCTTTTGTCAATTTCAATACCACCAAGATTATATATTTTAGAATTAATTTGAATACTCACATTTTCAATATTATCAGTATTTATTTCAAAATATATATCGTTAAGCTGATTAGTAGAAAAATTAATCATGCTATATTTTTTTAAAACAGTGTTGTCGGTGAAAATCAGAGTATTGTATATGTCAGTAATTCCTTGTATCTCCTTCATTTCGTCCTTAATATCTTTACCTACGAGTAAAATATGTGTTTGACTTATACTTTCAATGGAGCTAAATTTTATAATATTAATGGCAGTTCCGTTTGGATATCCTTTTTTCGCATAACTCTCAAAAGCTTTTAGTATTTCTGTATTATTACCAATAGCACCAATGTCCATAGTCATAATTTCTTCGTCCCATTCCCAAGTAATATATTTTGGTATTTCGTACAGCAGCTTTGCTTTTTGTTCGGCAGGACTTTGAGCAATAGTAATCTTGCTGACAAATATAAAAAATATTATTGCCAGAAAATATTTCAATGAAATATAATTTGATATGTAATTTACTGTTTTCAGCTCTTTTTGTTCAAATATATGATTATTCTATTAAATAGTCTGTTACATTTTGACAAAGTTCTAATAATTGTTTACTCCCGACTAAATAGGGACATAATTATAGAAATATACCAGCCTGCCCCGAACATCGGGAAACCTTTGTTTATACACAGAATGCAATAATGATGCTACAATTCGCTATTTTTAGCACCTTTTCTTTCAATTATTAAATTAAGTGTGAAAAAACTATGGTCTTTATCTAAAGGATCTTCAACAAGTTCAATCTCTGAATTTGCTATTAATGAGCACATTATTAGTCCAATATGAGCATTGTCGTTAGCTCCATGGAGTAGCGCACGTTCTTTTCTTTTGTATGCTCTAAGTTCTTCTTTACTACTATTATTTATTATTTCACATTTTTTGTTTAATATGTCGAACTGACTTTTTTTTATTTTATTCCCAACACTCAAAACATAAAAGTTCTCATAAATTTCGTCGGAGGATCCAATTGCAAGAGAGCCAACCCCAACACTTTTTCCTTCTGTTTCTTTTCTTTCAGTAGAATAATGTGCCACGTTTTGGGCAAGTTCAATAAAAGTTTTAAATATTTTTTTATTCTTTTCAGTATATTTGAATACAAAATCAGCAAAGGCTGATATTATATATTTGTCAAAAGGACCTTTAAATGCTACTAGACGTTTGTCATCTGAGTTTCTGTAATATTGATATAAATTTGTTAAATTCATTATTAATAAGGGATTAGATTGATTTTAACTCCTGTGTCTATGATATAGTCTTCAAGAGCTTCTTCCATGTCCATATCATCTTCATCGTAATGCCAATTTACCACCACATCTCCACCTTTATCTTCATATCTTTTTAATATTTTCAAAATATCAAGAATACATTTCGAGGAACTTGTGTTAAAGTAGGTTAATTTAAAAGTAAAATCTAATTTTTTTTCTTTTTGCACAGTAAAAGTTTCTAACCATTCAATTAATGGAGTGTAAAATTTAACTGTTTCTGCTAAAAAAGATTCACCTTCAAGTAAACAATCTCCAGATTCGGTTTCAAACTTTACTGTTGGAACAAAATAGACATCGTTTGAACCTTCAATATTTATATCTTTCATGTTTTTAAAATGTTTAATTTAATTTGGCTTAAGAATATTTTATACTGTCATAAGTTTGTCTTTTTTATTAAGGCTCACAGTAATAGAAAAATAAGAAAAGTTATTGTCAATGTGTTGTATTTTTGTTTTGAGTGGTTTGTTTGACGATAATGCAATTTGAATTAACCCGATATGTGCTCCATCGTTTGCACCAAAAGGTCTGTTCATTTCTTTTTTTTTATATTCTTTAAGCATTTTTTTATCTAAAGAATTAATAATTGAGCATTTCTCAGTAAGCGGAACAATGTCTTTAGTACGTATTAAGTTACCAGTAATAAATGTAATTGCATTTTTGGATTCAGCTAATATTACACTACCAACTCCTGCGGCTTTTTCTTCCACTAGTTGCTTTTTTTCAGCACTATAGTTTGATATATTTTGCAATAGTTCAACTAAAATAATGAATAATTTTTTCCCATAAGGAGTATTTCTTCTTGTAATTTTGTTTAGGTAATCAGTTATAATTCTGAGTACATATTGGTCTATTGGTCCCATATAAGAAAAGTAAACAGAACTATCTAAAAGTTCGTCGCTATTAATTATATCTAAATGATTTTTTAGCTTCATTTTATGTTTGGCTAATTTACTGGTTAAAAATAAGAAAAAAGTTTTGATTTTTACTATATGCTCGTATTGTATTTTTTTAGTTTTGTTTAATTCTACTTTGTGAGCTCAAAACTTATTGTAAACCTGATTGTTAGTGCAATTAGTAAGATGTACATGAATTGCTAAGTTGAAAATGATAACTTTAAAGTTAGTAGTTGTGAGTGTCTAAATAACTTATTTTATGAATATGATATGCCAAAGGTTTTTCTGCTTTTTATTTTAAGCTTTGTCTATAAAAAGTCATTAAATTTAGATAACAGTCTAATTATAAATAAAAAACAAATTCTTGAAACAGAATAAAAAAATCAAAATTTTATTAATCCCGAAGTCTTTTTTATTTTGATTAAATATTTAGTAGTGCTTATGAGTATTTTTGTAATTGTTTTCTGATTTATTCAGGAGTAAACAATAACGATAATTTCGTCAAAGTTTTATTTTTTATATTCAACCGTTGATTATGAGTCTTTTATGTGTTAATTAGCCGCAGTTTTGACAAAGTTTAGCGCACTATTGATTAAGAACTCAATGCTTTTCGATTAACAATAATTAACAAAGTTTAGTGCATATTATTAGCTTGCCAAAGTAATTTTGCTGTTGTATTAAAAATAATGAGTCAATACTAGATTTTAGCTATTTCAGCAAATTTTATATTTATGAAGAAAATACTTTTAGTTTCGATAGCTTTTTTGAGTTTTCATTTTGCTTTTACTCAAAAAGTTGAATTTAAGGTTTCTGCTCCTCGGGTTGTGGAGCTTGGTGAGCGTTTTCAGATTAGCTATCGATTAAATGCTAAAGGCTCAGAAATTCAGTTTCCAGATTTTGGTGATATATCTGTGCAAGGCCCAAGTACACAAACTTCTAGTAGTGTGGAGATTATTAATGGTAGGATGAAGCAATCGTATTCGTATGCCTATGTATTTTTTGCTATGCCACGTAAAGCTGGTAAATTTGTTATAGAGCCTGCTATTGTTAAGGTTGATGGGAAAATTATTAAGTCAAATAGTTTTACAATTGAAGTATTAGGTGAGAATGTAACTGAAAGTGCTAACGAAAATGAAAGGGTAGAAAAAACTGCTCGAAAAGATGTTTTTGCACGTATTTCTTTGTCAAAATCGAATGTCTATATTGGTGAAAGTATTTTGGCTACTTTAAAATTTTATACCAGAGTTAATTTAGTTGATGTAAATAACTTAAATATACCTTCTTTTACAAGTTTTTGGACTCAGGATGTTTTTTCACCAACACAAATAAGTTTAGAAAGAGAGAACGTAAATGGAACAATTTATAATGCCGCTGTAATTAAGAAATTACTTATTTTCCCACAAAAATCTGGTAAAATAACAATTGATGCTTTTGAATTAGTTGTGGTAAAAGGGAAAGCTTCATTATTTGGAATGCAACCCGCAGGTGAGCTTAAACTTGTTTCAAATAAACCTGTGATTAATGTAAAAGGAGTGCCAAGGGATGAGCCAAATTCATTTAACGGTGCTGTTGGACGTTTTTCCATAAAATCAAAAGTGGATAATACAAAAATAAAGGCGAATGATGCAATAAAGTTAGATGTAACCATATCAGGATCAGGAAATCTAAAGCTTTTATCAGCACCTGATGCTAAATTTCCTCCTCAATTTGAGAGCTTTGATCCCAAAGTTACTGAGAATGTTAAAAGTTCAACTGCTGGTCAATCAGGAAGTAAAGCTTTTCAGTATTTAATAATTCCACGCGAGGCTGGAACTTATACACTTAAAGGGATAGAATTTAGTTATTTTGATATTGCCTCAAAAACGTATAAAACAATTAAAACTAAAGATATTGAAGTGGAGGTGGAGGCTGTAGAGGGAGAGCAAAAAGCGTATATTAATAATAATACGGTAATAAAAACTGATGTTGAAATTCTTAATTCTGATATTTTGTTTATAAAGGAAAATACACCAATTTTTAAGAAAAAAGATCATTATTTTATAGCCACATCAAATTATTTTACAATTTTAGCAGCACCTTTAGTCCTTTTTTTGCTTGTAATAATATTATTACGAAAGAGAGCAAGAGAAATGGCCGATGTGTCAAAAATGAGGACAAAGAAAGCAGGGAAAGTTTCTAGGCAGAGATTAAAAGATGCAAAGAAATTAATTAATTCAGATGATAAAGAAGCCTTTTTTAGTTCTATACATGGTGCGCTAACTGGCTATGTGGCTGACAAATTAGATATTGCCTTAGTCGATTTTAAAAAGGATTTGTTTGTTGAAAAACTTGAAGAAAAGCAATTAGCTGATGAGCTAATTAAAAGTTATATTGATTTGGTTGACAGAAGCGAGTTTGCACGTTTTGCACCAAGCCAAGTGAACGAGAATTTTAATGATGTATATAAAGAGGCCTCAAAAATTATTGATGCAATTGAGCGGAAGTTTTAAATTTTCATTAAACAAATGAATCAATAAATAACATTTTTTTGCAGTAAGTTGTGGTTTGATAATCAGATAATCAGGAATAAATGAAAAAAGTATATAGTGTAATTATTTTAGTTTTGTTTTTTAATGGAATTTCAGCTCAGGAGCTTAATAATAAATTTGAGCAAGGGAATGCCGCATATAGAGAAGCAAAATATGATAAAGCAGTAGAGTTGTACACTCAAATTTTGGCGGAAGATAAAGATGCACCAGAGCTCTATTTTAATCTTGGAAATGCGTATTATAGGCAAAATATGATAGCTCTTTCGGTATTAAACTATGAAAAAGCGTTGCTACTTGCACCCGACGATGAAGCTATAAAGCATAATTTAGAAAAGGCAAATTTATTAGTTAAGCAAAAAATTGAACCAATCCCCGAGTTTTTTCTATCAGTACTTTTTCTTACTATCAGAAATTTATTTTCTGTTGAGTTTTGGACAGTTTCAAGTATTACTTTTTTTATTATAATGCTGGTTTTAGCCTCTGTTTTTGTGTTTTCTTCCAATACACGAAAAAGAAAATTAAGTTTTTTAGCTTCTATAGTTTTTTTACTGTTATTTGGTTTTAGTTTTATTTTTGGTTTCCAAGCAAAAAAGGCAATTGTTATTCATAAAAAAGCCATTGTTATGAAACCTAGTGTTGATGCACAAAGTTCGCCAGATAATTTAGGTGTAACTATTTTTACACTATCCGAAGGAGTTAAGATTGAGATTACAAATATTCGTCAGGACTGGGTGGAGATTAGATTGGCTGATGGGAAAATTGCTTGGTTACC
>DAOVUO010000014.1 GCA_030632545.1 Bacteroidales bacterium | reverse complement strand
TCCGTCATCCATATCAAAATAACTAATATTAATTCCAAGCTGATTGGATGCACTTTCTTCCTGACCCAAAAGAGCTTGTCCTCTAATTGTAAGTTGCGCATACAGAGTTCCTTCTGTGGAATTGTCTATTTTTAGCTTTTGATTGCCTTCTTGATTAATTGCTAATTCACGAGAGACAATTTTTCTATTGCTATTAATTTTTTCGGCACTTCCGCTATTTAGAACATAGCCCATTTCGATATATTCGCTCGATTTATAGTTTGTAATATAATTTGATATACTGATTAATGAATAAGCAACTGCCTGAGTATTTAGCCATTTACTTGAACTTAATTGTTCCGCAATTTCTTTGTAAATTTCAAAACCTTGATTTTCCATTTTTAGATTATTCAAGGTTTCTAAAATAATTGCTTGGTCTCGAATCGAAGAACCAAAAGTTCCACTAAGTTCAACATAATCAGAAACGTTAGTATTAGAAGAATCGATTAGGCTTTTGGCAATATTTTGCTTTCCCAGCAACGAATAGGCAGCCGCAAGTTGCCAACGTGCAATATTACTTAGCTTTGTACTCTCTTTCAGCCTGTTCATTGCCGAATTTTGCGGATTCCCTGCTATAGCTAAGGTGTATAAACGGTAAGCTTGAACTAAGTCGCCTTCGTAAGATTTTTCTGTCCATGAATTTGCCCTACTTCTCTGATATTTTTTCCATTTGCGTAAAATGCCCGAAGGAACAGAATAACCCGCTTTTTCAGCCTCTAGCAAGAAATGTCCACCATAGCAACTTCCCCAAGGATTTGCCTCGCTTTGTCCTGGCCAGTAGCTAAATCCACCACTTGAAACTTGAAATAAGGAAATACGTGAAATTCCCTTTTCAATATTTTCTTTTATTTTACTCTGACGTTCTTTGGTTAGTTCCATCACATTATTTACATAAAGCTGTGGAAATATTGCAGATGTAGTTTGCTCTATACAGCCGTGCGGATATTGAATTAAATAGTCTAATCTTTTTTCCAAATTAACTGGAGGTAGATTACTTACTTCAAGTTTAGCAGTATTTGTACCTTTTAAACCAAAAGTCTCAAAATTAAAAGTATGTGATTCGCCTTTATTCACAAGCTGATTATAAGCTTTTGAAATATACGGATTTGGATAACGAACATTCAGT
Organism: Bacteroidales bacterium; assembly: GCA_030632545.1. Lineage (GTDB taxonomy): Bacteria > Bacteroidota > Bacteroidia > Bacteroidales > DYOH01 > DYOH01. The sequence continues at coordinate 13,870 of DAOVUO010000014.1, read as the reverse complement.
TCTACCTCATATTCTGCCTTGTGTTTTCCTGCAATAGCAGTAATTTTAACCGTTCCAATACCAATTGCTTCAGTTACATTCAGATTAAAAAACACTGTTTTTTCGCCTGCTTGACTAAAGCTAACCGTCTGTGTTTTTGAACCTTCTACTTCAATCAATGGATTTGTTTCAACAGTAAGTTTTACATTTTTTATGTCTGGCTTCCCAACAAATATATTTATAGGTAATTTTACGACCTCGTTAGGACCTAATACACGAGGTAAAGTCGCCAAAATCATTAATGGCTTACGTACTTTCACTGTTTTTTCAACAGTTCCGTAAGCTTCTTTGTTTCCAGAAACTACCATTACCCTTACAGAGCCTACATATTTTGGCATTTGTATATCGTGCTTATTAGTTTTGCCTTTTGCCAACTCATAAGGCCCTAAAAATTTAACTACAGGCGGAAATCTATTGGCTTCTTTTCGGTTTTCAGGATCTACTTCGTCACCACCACCAATGGCAAGCAATTTTTGTAATTCGCCACCATAAGCTCCAATTATATCATCATAAAAATCGTAGGTTTTAACACCTAAAGCTTCGTGTGCAAAAAATGATTTCCAAGGCTCTGGTGTTCTGAAATTTGTTAAATCCAATAAACCATCGTCAACAATTGCAACTGTATAAGTCATTGCTTGTTTACTATTCTCTGAAACACTAAGCGTAAATTTTTGCTCAGAACCAAGCTCATCGGGCATACCAATTTTAGGACTTAGTTTAGTTTCTGGATCTTCCACATCAATAGGAACAATTCCATAGAGCCTAATTGGTAAGTCGTTAGCAGTATTAGCGTGAGGCTGCAACATACTTATATTGATAAACACATTTGGAACCATATCTTTAGTGATTTCAAATTCAAAAGTATTTTCGTCAGTTTTTCCCTCTACCCAAAACTGTTGAACAACTGAGCTAGAATTCTCAATACTAACTAATGCTCTACTTCCTTCGTTTCCAGGTGTTGTAATAGTGGCTTTTTCGCCTACATTATACTTTTTCTTATCTGCTGAAAATATTAGCATAGTTGCACCTTCAGGATTTTCGCGTTGTGCTCTACCTGCCCAACCTGGCCAATCTATAAATACAACTTTAGAGCTTGAGTGTCCTGAAGTTAAGTCTTCAATTTTAACTAGATATCGTCCCCATTCAGGATATTTTACATTAATTTCCCATTCAGCTTTTCCTTTTTTAGATTGAACTGTGGCTTTATTTAGTACAACATTATTTGAACTGTAGGAATAACTGGAAACTGTGTTGGCAGAAACATCCCACCACCAACGCCAGCTAATTTTCGAAAAAGTAAATTTTAATTCATGTGCCTCATTTACAAAATTACCATCTTTATCTAATACAACAGCTTCGATAGTATGTTTTTTATCTGTAAGCAACATTCCACGTGCTTTATCACCCTGAGGTAGTTTTAGTCCAACAAAACTTTCGAATGGATAATAGTCAATTGTTTTTTGCCCAATACTAAATTCGCCGCCTGGCTCAAAAGCTTTAATCATAAATTTAGCTTTCATAAAGCCCGTTGCACTTTTCGTGTAATTTATATTAAAGTTAAATTCGGCGTCTCCAGAATTATTTGTATTGCCGTTGAATACATTAAAATCTTTAGAATAACGATTTTTTGTTAAATCCTCGAAAACAAAATCTTTAAATTTCTCAAATTTTGTTTTACTAGGAAGAATACTAGCTTGAATATTAACTTTCATATTTTTCCCAATTGCACCGTGAAGCCAATCTACATGCACTGTTCCGTTGTTAGTTTGATTGGTTAAAAGTTCATCATTTTCAATAGCAAGTTTAATTTTTAAACGATTTGGTTTTACGGTTTCAATTTTCAGACTCTTGCTAAATGTTTTTTTACCCACACTAATAATAGCCGAATAGTTGCCAGTTCTGGCTTCGATTTCTGTTGAAAATGGAAATAAATAAAAATTATTTGACTTTTTATTTTGAACTTGCTTAAAAACTGTTTGTCCATGTGGATCTTTAACTTCGAGGCTTATGGGGTGATTTTCTGGCAATGGTTTAGCATTATCGTTAAGTATAAAACTTAGAAAAATACTATCACCTGGTCGCCATACACCTCGTTCAGTATAAACAAAACCTTTAAGACCTCGGTTAATTTCTTTTCCACTTACATTAAAACGGCTAAATGAGAGCGAATATGCATTATCTAGTTTAATAAAACTCGCTTCTTTTCCATTTTGTGCAATTATGAATCTTGGATCATCCTCTTCATCAATAGAAAATGAAGCAAATCCATCAGAATCAGTAGGTTTTTCGTCTATTTTTTGCTGTTGATAATTGTAAATTCCGATATTTATTCCACTTAATGGTTTAGTTGTAAGTATATTATTAGCCACAACTTTTATTACACCATTTTCGCCCATTTTAACAATTATACCTATGTTAGTTGCTAATATATTTTGTTTTAAAAAGCGTTCGTTTCTGTAATATGCTTTTTTACAAGGATTATCTCTATCTTCCCAACTTCCATAATAGTAATCATCATAATAATCCCAGTTCGATTCTTCGCCATACTCTTCCTCTTGGTAGCTTTGCTCTTCCTCAGCTTCTTCATTTTCGCAAGTAAAACTTGAGTATTTTTTGCGGAATTTTACACTAACATTATATATAGCTCCAGTTTCTATTTTTAAATGCTCAGCCAAATCAATGGAATAACGATTCCAATTATCATATTCATCAGGATTATCAGTTAACTCAATTTTTTTTCTAAAAACAGTTTTACCTACTCGGCGTAATTCATACTTTCCACTTAAATTATTGACTTGCAGAAATTGCAAAATATTGTTTTCAAATATTTTAACTACTTCAATATCTACTGCTTTTAGGCCAATTGCTTCAAATGCGTATATTAATCCATCATCTGAACTAGGCAGTATTACACCTTTATTAATGGTTTTTATTTCGGGATTTGGTAAACTAAAACTAAGGTTTATATTTTCCTCAGTATTTAGCTTATTTCCAAGGATATTTTTAATTCCACTATTTACACTTAGTTCTCTTTCGCCAGTTATATTTGTGCGTAAATATATTTTTACTGTATTACCATCAACTTCGTATTTTGCATTACTAAGTCCCGACATAATGAACATTCCAGTAAAATTTTGTTTTGCATCAATTGGGTCGCTAAATGCAACATTAATATGTTTGTTTTCACCGTGTATTACATAAGCTCTTAGAATAGCAAAATGGTTAATAGACGGAATATTTATAGTTTTTTTGCCTTTACTTTTAATTCCTTCCGACTTGCCATTATATTTAATTACGAGTTCCTTTTCATTTTCTGCTCTTTGAATTTTTTCTATTACAAATGGAAATTTATTTTCCTCAGTTTTTTCTAACCATTTAATTGGAATGTCATCACCATCAAATTCAGCAGAAACAATACTTTTTAGCTTTTCTTGCTCAACAGCATCCGATGCCTCTACATATCCTGATAGTTGTTGCCATTTAAGTGTTTTTAAGTCTGTTGTTATTAAATCATTAGTCCGAATTCTAATATTCAATTCCTTAACATTAAACTTAAAACTCATAGTTTTGAGCTTTTCGTCTACCTCAAAAAGCTTTTCTAGCTTAAAATCAACAAGATAGTCTTCGCCAGATTCTAATTTTTCATCTGGAATAAATTCTATGGTGTATTCGTCTGGAAAAGAGAGACTTCCCTTTACCGCAGGTGAGAATTTGAATAAATCATCCGCTTTTAAGTCTTTTTTTTCTATAAGTTTTTGTTTAAGTTTTACAATTATGCTTGCATTTTTTGAAATTTCGCCACCCGTAAAAGCCGATATATATTGGTAAAAATCAGCAATATTTGAGGTCTGAAGTTTTTCTTTGTTTCCACACGAAAAAATAAATATGGATAAAGCGAATAATGTTGGTAAAAAAAGCTTGAAGTTTCTCATCTTTACTTATAATTTAGTTTGTTGATTAATATCATAGTACAGTTATTTTTGATACAAATGTATTAGTAATAATTAAATTTTTACTGTTTTATTTATAGTCATTTTAGATTTTCTACAATTTAGCAAAGTTTAAGCCCAATTTCAAATTATTAAAAAAATAATTATGGAAAATTAAATTCTTCCTATCTAAATAGAAATATTTAAAAAAAAATACTTAACTTTATTTTTTTAAATTGTAAAAATCAAAAATTAGAAAATTATGAAAACGAAAACACTAATTATTGCATTAATAGCTGTTTTTACTCTAGCAACAGTAAACCCAGTTATCGGACAAAGCTCAAAAGAAGCTAAAAAGGCACTAAAAGCAAGGTCGGATAAGTCGGCAAGAAAAGAAGCTAAGAGATTAGCAAAAGAAGAAGGCTGGTCAAATTTCCCTGGTGGTTTACCTATGGAAAAAATGCTTGAAAAATCATATTTACGTCAGTATGAAGTAAATGAAGATGATGAAGCTATCTGGATTATGGCTGTTGGTAATGGCGTTGGTGGATCGGTAACAGCTGCAAAACTAGCTGCTTTAGAAACTGCTAAAAACGAACTTGCTGGTTTGGTTGAAACACGTATGGCATCTCTGATTTCTACGAGTATTGGAAATATGCAACTATCAACAACAACTGCCGAATCTGAAACTAAAGTTGTTGCTAATGCAAAAAACATGGTTTCTATGAAATTACAAAATGTTGAACCTGTTGTTATGATTAAAAGAGATAGAGGTTCAATGGCTAAAGCAAAAAACGTAAAAAAACTTGATAGATTAGAGCAAGGTACTATCGAAATTCAAATTACTTTATTTTATAATAAAGGTACAATGGCTAAAATGGCTAAGCAAGCCATAAAAGAAACTTTAAAAGAAGATTTAAAGAATAACGAAGAAGACTTGAAAAAGTTAATGGATTTATAATATTAGCTTAATAATTAAATTTCGGCTTTTTTGACTATAAATCGAAAAAGCCGTTTTTTTGTTTAGTATAAAGTAGAAAAGCTTTTTATTATGTAAAATGCAGTTAATTAGGTTTTATAAGTGTTGAAATTATGTATTACAAAGCGTATGCACAATAATATATCAAAAATAGAGAATCAAAAATCCCCTAATTAACATATTTTATTAATTCCAATTTGTTTTGCTTACACTCTTACCTTATTTTGCAAAAAAATCAAAAACAATGAAGCTAAAGAAAAGAATATTTATCAGTATAACACTTATTGCGGCAATTAGTTTTGTAGGTTTTACTGCTTATTATAATTTACAAAGAGACAAACTTTTGCTTGATATTATAGGCCAAAGTTTAAGTCAAATTCATTATCAGAAAAATAAATTTGATGATGATTTTTCAAAAGGTGTTTTCGATAATTTTATGAGTAGCCTCGACAGAAATAAAAATATTTTTTTGCAAGAAGATTATGAATCATTTGTGAAATATGAATCTGTTATAGATGAGGAAATGAAAGAACAGACCCTTAACTTTTTTGATGAAGTAAATTCAAAATATGAGGAGCGTTTTGATGGATTAAAAGAGTATTTTGATATAATTCTGGAACAGGCTTTTGATTATACGCTCGATGAAATGATTGAAAATGATGATGAAAAATCTAATTATCCTGTAACAGAAGAGGCAAGAAAAGAAAAGTGGCGTAAAATATTGAAATATGAAACTATGCGTCAGGTGTATAGTAAAATGGAAGCGCAGAAAAAAGCAAAGGCTAAAAATGATTCTACGGTGCTTAAATCGTTTGAATTAATTGAGCGAGAAGTACGTGAAAAGCTCCAAAAAGAATACAATGACTGGTTTCATAGGGTAGAAAAATATGAAAGAAAAGATCGTTATTCGATATATTTGAATACACTTACTGCTTATTTTGATCCTCATACTAATTATTATTCACCTAAGGATAAGGCAAATTTTGATATTTCAATGAGTGGTCAATTAGAAGGAATTGGTGCAACTCTACAAGAAAGCGATGGATATGTTAAGGTTGTAAGTATTGTTCCGGGCGGACCCGCATGGAAACATGGCGATTTAAAAGCTGGTGATCTTATTTTAGAAGTAGCACAAGGCGAAGAAGAGTCGGTAAATATTATAGATATGCGCCTTGATGATGCTGTACAGCTTATTCGTGGAAAAAAAGGAACTATCGCAAATCTTACTATCAGAAAACCTGATGGTGATGAAATGAATATTTTAATAGTACGTGATAAAGTTGTACTTGAAGAAACTTATGCTCGTTCAGCCATTCTAAATAATCCAAATAGTAACGAAAAAGTTGGATATCTATATTTACCTAAATTTTATGCTAATTTCCAGGAAGCCAATGGCCGACGGTCGGCAAAGGATATTAAAAAAGAGCTTATAAAATTGAATGATGAAGGCGTTAGTAGTTTAGTATTTGATTTGCGCAATAATACAGGTGGTTCGTTAAATGATGTGGTTGAAATGTTTGGCTATTTTATTTCTACTGGCCCTGTAGTTCAAGTAAAAGATAATCAAGGAAAGATTAGACTTCACGAAGATAAAGACAATGAGATATTATTTAAAAAGCCTTTAGTTGTGTTGATTAACGAAGGAAGTGCATCTGCTAGCGAAATATTTGCTGCTGCTGTTCAGGATTATGGCAGAGGAATTATATTAGGTAGTCCGTCTTCGTTCGGAAAAGGAACTGTTCAGCGTATTTTAGATTTTGACCATTTGGTAAATTCTAGTTTTAAGCAATATAAACCACTTGGTGCTCTAAAAATCACTATTCAAAAATTTTATAGAATAACTGGCGCAAGTACTCAACTAAAGGGCGTTTCATCTGATGTTGTTTTGGCCGATTCTTACATGTATTTACCTGTTGGTGAGCGCGAACAAGAACACGCAATGCCTTGGGACGAAATTGAAAATACCGAGTTTTCTATTTGGACATGTGAAAATATGAATAAAGCAATTAAAAACAGCAAAAAAAGAATTGCTAAGGACACTTTATATACTTTGTTGGATAATAATGCTATGCGCTTGAAAAATATGCGTGATGAAACCTTATTTTCATTAAAATATACTGATTATGAGGAAGTAATGAACAAACGTAATGAGGAATATAAACAGTATAAAACGCTTAATACCACAAAATCTTCTTTAAAAATGAATGCTTTAGCTAAAGATTTGAAAAGATTAGAAGGTGATTCAACTAAAACCAAAATTTGGACACAATGGGTTAAATCTTTACAAAATGATTATTATTTAGATGAAGCATTTAGGGTGGCAATAGATTTGAACTAGATATATATCGAAAATATTATAATTGAGCTTGTTCTTTTCGGAACAGGCTTTTTTTCATTTTTACACACATTTTTTAATAAAAACTAAGTTTTTATGGAATTTTTACTTTTTCTTACTCTTGATAGTAACGAAATTATGTTGTAATATTGATAAAAACTATGTAATAAATTAAAAAACATTAGTGAAAAATGTTACTATAAAACTGCAGTGTTAAAAAGTTTTTATGCTGTATTTTAATTAATTACTAAAATCTTAGACGTATGAAAAAGAAAATAATCCTATTAAGTGTATTCAGCTTCTTTTTTGTTGTATCCTCTTGGGCACAAATAGATACAGCTTGGAGCAATCAATTAAAAAATCTCGAAAAGCAGTTTGAGGAATACGAAAAATCTGTTCAAAGTGAATATGATAAATTTGTAGATAAAAATGACAAGCAATTTGGTGCATTTCTCGAAAAAGCTTGGAAGGAAATAGAGCTAAATGAAGGCTTAATAAAAAAAGAGGAAAAGCCAAAGCCTGTTGAAAGGCCAATGGTGAAAAAAACTGAGATTACACAAGTAAAAGCAAAACCCATTGTTATAGAGCCAGTTAAAGAGGTAGTTAAAATTGTGCCTAAAAGAACCAGTGTACCTATTACTCCTGGTGTTCAGAAAAAACCTACCGAAAAATTTATAAAAGTTTCAAACACCTTTGATTTTTATGGTACAAATGTTTTTGTTTCGTTTGATGAAGCTTTAAAAAAGCCTTTTAAAGGACAACTTTTACCAAAAGATATTGCAGCATATTGGGGTGTGATGAGTGAGGCAGAGCACTATAAAACTGTTAATGATTTATTATCTGTGAAAAAATATTTACAGTTACCAGATTGGGGCTACTTAAAATTGGTAGAGCAGTTTAGTGCTAAAATATTTCCAAGTGATAACAATTCAGCTACAATGCTTACATGGTTTTTAATGAATAAATCACGCTATAAAGTTAGATTAGCTTATAGTCGACTAAGTGCTTATTTATTAGTGCCTTCACAAGATGTGGTGTATCGTACAAGATATTATACTTTTGATAATATTCGCTACTATTTGTTTGATAAAGATGCCCCAAAAGTATATACTTACGAAGAGGATTATCCTGATGCCAAAATGTATATGGGTTTATCTATAGACAAGCCTTTGTTGCTGCATAATAATGAAGTGAATAAAAAATTTACTTTTGAACATGAGCAGCAACAATATAATTATTCAGTTAGTTTTAATAAAAATTTAGTTGATTTTTATGCCGAATATCCACCAACAGAGATAGATGTGAATTTTAATGCACCTCTTTCTGAACTAACTTATACAAGTTTTATTAATAATGTGAAGCCTTTAATTGCTGGAAAATCAAAAATTCAGGCAGCTAATTTATTATTAGCCTTAGTGCAAAAAAGTTTTGCATATAAGACTGATCAAGACCAATTTGGTTATGAAAAATACTTTTTTACTGAGGAATTATTTTACTATCCTGCATCCGATTGTGAAGACCGTTCGGTTTTATTTGCTAAATTATCTAATAATTTGCTAGAGCGTGAAACTATTGGATTAAAATATCCTGGCCACATGGCTACTGCTATGATACTTCCAGAATTAAGCAGAGGTGATTATATCCAAAGTAATGGTTTAAAATATTTTGTTGCAGATGCCACTTTTGAAAATGCACCAGTTGGAATGTGTATGTCGCAGTTTAGAGCAGTTCGTCCAAAAGTCATACAAACAAAAATTCTTAGAAGCTTGGCAAAATCTAATTTTATTGATGATTTTAAGAAAGCTAATCCAAATCTTGCTATTTCCGACGATGCTATTAAGCAAACAAGCAAAGGAAATAAAATAGTAGCTGGAACTTTTTCAAATACGATTTCGTTTGGTGGAAAAACATTTACTGCAAAAGGAATTAACACTTTTGTCGCTAATTTTTCTTCTACGGGTGATTTAGCTTGGCTGAAAGTGATAAATTCTATGTCGCCCAACTTCCCAAAACAAATGAGTGTTAAGGGTGGTAAAATATATATAAGTGGAATTTTTTCTGATAAAATTTCTATTGATGCTCAGTCGTTGACAAGCCCTAGACCCGAGCATTTTGTTGCCGTTTTTGACGAAAGCACTGCAAAATTACAGTGGATTAAATCCATGAATTTAGTTAATTCCAAACGTCAGGGTGATTTTATATATGCTGCTAGACTATCTAATACTGGTGATATAGCCGCTATGATGTATTATGATAGAAAAGATTATTTTGATAATTTTGGATTTAAAATTTATCCTGATGGTTCTTTAGCCGTATCTAATAGTTTTTTTGGCTTACCCGAAAATACTGACTATGCAGCTAAAAGTACATTAAGTTTTTCTGATGTATATTCATCAACAATAAAAAAAGCTAAAGCTAAGAGCTCAAATGTCGATTTTATTGCTTTTACCTCTGTATTTAATGCCTTAAGAGTGTATGAAGAGGAAATTAGTGGAACAAATCTATTAAATGAAATTGCCAAGCAAGACCCTAGATTTAGTTCAAATTTTGCAGAGTTTTCTAAAGAATTTAAAAATTGGACTTCTATTAGAAAGGACGCTGACTTTTTTCATGTTAATCGTTCAGGAGTTGATTATCAGCTTGATGATTTACTTTTTTCTGGGGATTTAACTTTTAGCGTAAGTGAATATAGTTCGGGTAATGTATTTGTTGATTTTAGAGATGGATTTTGTATTTATGTTAATGGAATTAAGTATAAAGCAAATAGTATGGTATTTGATGCTAAAACGGGGAAAGTCCTAATAGATTATTCTCGTCACCATTATAGAAAAGAAATTGATTTAGCTGATTTCTAATAAAGTTTGTCAAAAGAGCAAAAAGAAATAGTTATTTTTGTTCTTTTGACGATACTCAAATGTGAAAATAATCTATAATCCTAATAATACTCTATTTTCATCAGCACCACCCAAAATCATCTTATAAGGATTCTCTAACAAATTCTTAATCATTACTAAAAAACTGACTGCACTTTTACCATCAATAATTCTATGGTCGTAGCTTAAAGCAATATACATCATTGGACGAATTTCAATATTGCCACTTACTGCCATAGGACGTTCAACAATATTATGCATTCCTAAAATGCCACTTTGTGGTGGATTAATAATAGGTGTTGACATTAGTGAACCAAAAGTTCCGCCATTTGTAATGGTAAAAGTACCACCCGTCATTTCATCAAGAGAGATTTTATTATTACGTCCTTTTTCGGCATATTCCTTTATTTTCAGCTCAATATCTGCTAAACTTAAAGATTCTACATTTCTGATAATTGGTACTAATAATCCCTTTGCAGACTGTACAGCAATTCCAATATCACTATAATCGTGGTAAATAATTTCCTCACCATCAAGCATTGCATTAACATTTGGATAATTTTTTAATGCTTGAGCACTAGCTTTCAGAAAAAATGACATAAAACCTAGTTTAACACCATATTTATCAACAAAAAATTTCTGGTATTTTTTACGCAATTCCATTACAGTACTCATATCTACTTCATTAAAAGTAGTAAGCATCGCAGTTTCGTTCTTAACTGCAACTAATCGTTTACTCAATTTTTTGCGTAAGGATGACATTTTTTTTCTGGAAGTATTTCGTGTTGCTTCCTCAATAAAGTTGTTTGAAAAAACTTCAGATTTTGCTTCCGTATTTGTTGCAGAATTGAGAGCTTCTTTATTGTTTGCAACAAGCTTAATGTCCTTTGTGCTAAGGCGCTGTAATCCATTTATTACATCATCAATATTTAAATGATGCTCATCCATAAGTTTTTTTGCTAATGGACTGGTTTTTACCTTATCAAATTGATTATTTTCAGTATTTTGCTTTTCTTGAGCTACTTCCTTTTTAATTTCAGTTTTTTGAGCCTTTTCAACACTTGATGTTTCTTTTTTTGGACTAGTTTTGCCAGCAAAAGATGTATCTATCTTACAAGCAACACTTCCTACATCTACAGTACTACCTTCTTGTGCTAAAATTTCAATTTTCCCACTTTCCTCGGCTATAAGAGGCAAAGTAGCTTTATCGGACTCTATTTCTGCAATTTCTTGGTCTTTTTCTACAATATCACCATTTCCTACTAGCCAATTTGCTATTTCTACTTCCGATATTGATTCACCTGGACTCGGAATTTTAATTTCAAGTATCATAATTGAGAGTAATTGCTTATTTTACGCAAATATAGTGCTTAATTATTAATTATTAATGTTCTTTTTTTAATGAAAAATTAGAAAAGCATTTTACATTTGTAAAAAAATTGAAGAATTATGAATATTGAGTATTTAGGAAAAAGTTTAGTAGAATATTTACTTAAAAATGGATTTTCAAATATTAGTGCAGAGCTAAGTAGGAGTTTTATATTATTAATTATAATAGTATTTCTTGCAATTATTGCCAATTTTTTCACTAAGAAAGTAATTGTTAGAGGTGTGCAGTTTTTTATTAAAAAATCTAAAAATCAATATGATGATATTTTGCTCGATAGAAAAGTATTTGATTTGCTTTCTCATATTATTCCTGCATTAATTATCTATCTGGGTGTTTCTCTTGTGTTTAGGCTCGAATTTGATTATGGTTTTAATTACGAGTCAGTAATTTCACTCGTTCGAACTTTTACTTATTTCTATATTATTATTGTTGTTCTTATTGTAATTAGTCGCTTTTTGGACTCTTTGCACGATATTTACGGCAAGTTTCCGATGGCAAAAAATGTATCGATAAAAGGATTTGTGCAAGTAATTAAAATACTTGTGATTTTAATTGGCCTTATTCTAATTTTTTCAATCATTTTTGACAAAAAACCAACTGCTGTGCTTACAGGCCTAGGTGCTGTGGCGGCTGTTTTGATGTTGGTTTTTAAGGATACAATTTTGGGCTTTGTAGCCAGCATTCAGCTTCAGGCTTACGATATGATTAGGCCTGGCGATTGGATTGTAGTCCCGGGTCAGAGTGCCGATGGAAATGTTATAGAAATCTCGCTTGCAGCTGTAAAAGTGAGAAACTGGGATAAAACTATCACCATTATTCCAACCCATCTACTTTCTACCAAGTCGTTTATTAACTGGCGTGGCATGGAAGTGTCGGGTGCTAGGCGTATTAAGCGTTCTATCAGTATTGACATGAAAACTGTTCATTTTTTGGATGATTCAGCTATTGAGAAGTACAGTAAAGTAACGGTTTTAAGTGACTACTTAAGCTCAAAGAAAAATGAAATTGAAGAATATAACAGTCATTTAAAAGTAGAAGATTTTTCAAATGTAAACATTCGCAGATTAACAAATTTAGGAACTTTCAGAAAATATTTAGAGTACTATTTAAGAAATCACCCAAAAGTAAGACAAGATTTTACACTTTTGGTTCGCCATTTACAATCTGGACCAACAGGTTTACCAATTGAAATTTATGTTTTTAGTAACGATAATCGTTGGGCGCAAATGGAAGAATTACAATCGGATATTTTTGACCATATTTTAGCAGTAATTCCAGAATTTGATTTAAAAGTATTTCAGCAAGCCTCGGGCAACGATATTAAAAATGTAATTGAAGCGATGAATAAAGCTTAGAAGTTTTGGAAGTATTAAGTTAGAAGTTAAAAGTTAGAAGTTAAAAGTGTAATCAATGTATAAGGTTTTGAGTTCTGTGTTTTTTTTATTTATAGGAGTCCAGTCGCTTTTTTCGCAGGAAGTTTTAACGGCATGGAAAACACAGATATTTGATGAAAACATACATACTTTACAAGTTTTTCGTCCTAATTGGGAACTTAGTTACCCTATAATTGAGCTAAATAGTTCTCAAATACTCGAAGTCCATTTTGATGATTTTCAAAAGGTTGCTAATAATTATTCCTATACTATTGAATTTTGTAATGCAGATTGGACTATTTCAGATTTAATGAAGTCTGACTATATTCAAGGTTTTGACGAGCAGCCTATAACTAATTATCAGTTTTCGAGTAATACAACTAAAACTTATGTTCATTATCAGTTAGATTTACCCAATTCTGATGTGGATTTTTTGATTTCTGGAAATTATATACTTAAAGTTTATAAGGATTATAATGTTGATAGTATTGTATTTTCACAGCAATTTTTTGTTCTTGATCCACAATTTACACCACAGGTAGAAATAATTCGACCTATAAATGCTCTTAAAAATAATACACATCAGCAAGTAAATATAAGTATTATTGATGTAAATAATCTTATTCGTGATCCATATTCTGATTTATTGGTAAAACTAAGGCAAAATAACAGACCTGATAGAGAAATTACTCTGAATGAGCCGAAATACATAAGAGGGAGTTCATATATTTATTCTGATGAAGTTAAGAATTTGTTTTCAGGTAGTAGCGAATATCTTCATTTTGACACAAAAAGTATTCGTTTTAAGGAGATGCGGACAGATAGTATTGTTTTTGACGGCACACATTACCATTATTATATTGATCAGGATGAATTAATGCCCTGGCGAACTTACGCTTCTAAACCAGATATTAATGGACGATATAAAGTGCAATTGCAGAATTCAAATGTA
>DAOVUO010000444.1 GCA_030632545.1 Bacteroidales bacterium | reverse complement strand
GCGTAATAGAATCTAATTTACAAGAATCAGCTTATCTAAAACGTTTTGTGGGAATAAGACGAATTAGCAATCAATAACCGATATAATAATTCATCCTTTTCCGCACTCAAATCAAAATACTGCCTAATTTATTCAATTCGTGTAATTTCTAAGTTTTCAAAACTAACTGTCTGCGTTCCACCAACAAATAATCGTAAGGTAGTTACTTCAAATGGAAGTTCACATTTAGCAACAAATTTATCATCAAGAAAATATTGTACTTGCTCGCCATCTAAAATTAAATGCTGAGTATGAGAATTATCGCCCGTATAAGAAAGCCCAGTTTTGTTAAAATCTCCTACATAAGTATACTCCCCCTCTTTATATATGGCTATACGACCTTCTCCGCTGCTCTTTATTTGGCAGTTAATAAAATTATTTTCATCGGCAAGCAGCATTAATCCAAAATCATCATTTTGCCCCTTAATCCATTTTGTTTCAAGATTAATTTTTGAATGATTGTCAATTTGCAAATCTCTGGAAGTCACATGAAAATACCCATCAATTTTTGTAGAAAAGACATAAGCACCGTCTATTATTTCGGTACTACTTTCTGTATTATCCCCTAGAGTCCAAATTTCACTTGGGTTTTCAAAATTCTCTTCAAAAATCACCTCATTATTATCAGCATTAATAATCATTAGTTCACTAAAAGCAACTTTTTGAAAACCACAAACTTGCAGTGTAAAAGATTTTAGCTGCATATCTATTGCACCTTCTTCAACAAATTTGTCGTTTACATAAAATTTATAATGAGAGCCACGTACCTCAACTCTTTGCACATTTATATAGTCTGCCTCCTTGGTTCTTACTTTTCCTGATTGCCAAGAGGGCAATAACACCCATTCCCCATCCTTTACCTTACCAGTAGAGGCAGAACCATCACTTCTAATAAAAAATGTAAAGTAATTGCTCATATTTTTATTTATGCTTAATCCATAGCTATCAAATTGACCTTGTAGCCATTGTGAACTAAGTAGTACATCAAAATTTTTAGGATAATTTATAGCAATCTCATCAATCAAACATTTTCCCTCTTTATTACATTCAAAAACATAGACATTAGGCTCAAAATAGCTCTTATATTCAAAACTATTAGAAAACGACCAAGTATTACGATTATCGTCAAATGTTTCTACTACAGTAACTTCAGAACCAGGGCGAAATATAAATGCTATCAATAAAACAACAAATACAGCTACTACTGCATATACAATTTTCTTTTTGCGTTTCTTCCCCTTTTCTAACAATTCGGCTTTTACTGTGCGTGCTATCTCTTCAACTTCATCTCTTGACAAAGATGTCATTTCTGCCAAAACTTCAAAATTGGCCTTTTTAATTTCGCCCTCTTCTCTATTCTCTTTTAATTCTCTATCTTCAGCAATAACTCTTTGACGTATTTCGTCCAGAATTCTTTCTTCCATTTTCTTTTTCATAGTAGTTGCTTTGTTTTATTAAACAAAAATTAGGTAAATTTTAATAAATCAAATTTTAGCACTGCAAAAAACAATACAAGCTATTTATAATTACAGTATTACACAAGCTAAACAAAAGTTTTAAACATCAATTTACTGATGAAAAGTACAAATAAAAACCAGAAAATCAAAACCAAATTTACAAGACTTTAGAGCAACTGTTCTTATAAATCAAAAGTTTAACTCTTTATTTGTAAACAAAAATCGCTTTGAATAGCCTGTTTTCTTAACTTAATAACAGTACTTATTTTATAGTATAAGTCTTTAGTTTTTACTAAATTTGCATCTATAAATATTTATGCATATAAAGTATTGAATATGAAAATAGGAATAATTATTTGTGATAGATACCGCAGTTGTGCTGGCGGAAAATGCTTTAGATCGATGCAAAACAGAGAAGGCGCATTTAGTATATATAGTAAAGATGAGCCTTTGGAAATTGCTGCTTATACCAGTTGTGGTGGTTGCCCCGGTGGAAATATTGAATACGCACCCGAAGAAATGAAAAAAAATGGTGTAGAAGTTATTCACTTTGCTACTGGCTTTGTTGTTGGATATCCGCCTTGCCCTTATATATCAAAGTTTAAAAAGTTTATTGAGGAAAAATACAAAATGAAAGTAGTTGTAGGTACTCATCCTATTCCTCAAAAATACTTAGATACGCACGAAAACATAGAAACGTGGAATACTCCCGAATGGAAGGATTTAATTAAACCAACTATAACCGACGAAAAAACTCGTGAAGCTTATAATTAACAGCCAATGGCTATAAATAAATAATTTATGAAAATTGCAGTTCCAACTGACAACAGACAAACAATTACTAAAGAAACAGGTAAAGCAAAAGAGTTTGCTATTTACGAACTTAATGACGTTAAGATTCAGAATGTCAATTACATAGAAAACGCTCAAACAAATTCAGAAATAATTAAGCATTTAAATGGAGTAGATTATTTCCTAGTTGCCGAGCTTGAAATTTTTTTGCGTAATGATTTACAAAAAGAAAATATAAAGTTTCAGTACACCAATCAAACAAACTTAGACGATATAATATTCCATTTTACTTACCATAATTCATTAGTTCAATCTCTTATAAATATCGAACACCCTTTTATATCTTTTCCTCTAACGGAACTGGGTATATTGCAAGATATTGATATAGATATGGCAAAAAAGAATGTAAGTGTAATGTTTGTTTTTCCATTTCCCGAAATACCAATTGCCGACCAATTAATTAATCTGGTTAAAACACCCGTATCGGAACTAGAATTTAAATTTGAATACGAAATTAGAGTAATGAATGATGAAGAAAAACAAATTTTCTTACAGCTAGAAACTCAAGGCTGGAAAGGAAAATAATGACTAACGTAAAGACATTGCAAGATGCTTGCTCTTTTTAATTTATTATTTATTATTTGGCTGGCGCAGGAGTTAAAAAGTGCCTAAAGTTTTGAGTTAGCATGGCAACTTTAGGCACTTTTAACTCAAGGCATTTTTAACTTCTTCTACGTGCTTGCT
>DAOVUO010000322.1 GCA_030632545.1 Bacteroidales bacterium | reverse complement strand
CCATTAATCCCTAAAGTAGATCTAATTATATATCGTGTGGCTTCATCTTGAGAACTTGCGCTTACACTAGATTCAAGCTGTTCAACATTCCCATCATCAACACTCAGAATTAAATCAGCACGAACAATCTCACTAACAACACCTTGAGCAAACATAGTTACTACAACAAAACTATGAAGTATTAAACAAAAAAATCTTTTTAACATGATATAGATATAAACACTTGTTTTTCACGTAATAATAAAATACAAACTCTAATTTTTTGCACTAAAAAAAATATGCACTAATAATTCAACTGGTACAATTCAATAAACAACCATAGGCTGTACTAGCACTACTGGGCTTTCTACATATTTTTAAATATGACTCAAATCGTCACTATTCTATATAATAGTACATCTATAATAATAATCAATTTAGATTTAGAATCAAAGAGATGAAAAAAATATTTTAATTAATGACTTTTAATTATGCTCTGCTCAATTTGATTGGCTTTAAACCCCTTTCTTATTTAACTATTCAATCCAACTTGAATAATACAACAATCAAGAACTTCACATAAATTTATAAACCACTATTTAACTGCAATTTATAACCAGAATAGAACATAAAAATATCGCTATTTTCATTTCTAAAATATATATGCTCATTCATATTTCTACCTAAACCAATAATTTTAGCTTCACCATTTTTTAATGGTTCAAGAACATATTCTATCTTTCCACCAGCAATTTTAATTTTTAAAATTAAAAACCCTTTTTCCTTAATCAACTCTACATCCGTAGGGTGAAATCTATTTGTACCAATTTCATGTGTAATATATTCTCCCATATACTGATTCCAAGTAGTGTCGATAACAATTTGCTTTGTTTTTAAGGCTAAAATTCGGTCGTTTAAAAGTATAACTGTGTCATTATCTAGTGCCGTAAAATTAAATGCTTCGTCTTTTAATGGTATTTTAATAAATCCTAACTTAATTTTTGTCAAAAAGCTTGAGTCTTTTTTTGGATAAAAATTCACTTTAAATCCTTGAATTTTAGTACGTAAATATTTATTTTTACTGGAAATACTCAGTAAGCCAACTGGACTAGCATAATCGCCTAAATAATCTGCATAAGCATGAGTTGAAATAGCTTTTTGCTTTTCCTTCGGCTCATTTTCATCAAAAATTGCTTTATACTTATACTTTAGTACAGATTGTAAAAGTTTTTCAGAAATATCCTTTCTTATATTTGCACCTTTATCAGTATTTGTAAGTACTACAACACCCAATTTTTTTTCACTAAGAATACTCAATTGAGAATGAAACGCCTCTGTATCACCTCCATGACTAATCATTTTTCCTGCAAATTCAATTTCCTTTGGTGTATTTAGCCACCATGTCAAACCAATTTTAAAATCTATATCACGAATAACATCTTCATTCTGCACACTCGTTATCTCATTATATATTTCTTTTGAAAACAGCACTTTATCGGCATCACCTTCGAAAGCAAGCATGGCTTTAATAAATTGTGATAAATCAAGCACGTTTGAAACCATCAATCCTGCGGCTTTATCTCTAATAGGCGGTTCATCAAACTCCGTTTTATTTATGTATCCTTTGCTATAAAACTCTTCAATATAAGCTGGCATTTCAAACGAGGAATGAGTCATTTTTAGGGGCGAATAGATATTATTTTTCATGTACTCCTCCAACGAAATTCCTGATTGACGCTCGATAACCAAACCCAAAAGAGAAAAACCTATATTT
Organism: Bacteroidales bacterium; assembly: GCA_030632545.1. Lineage (GTDB taxonomy): Bacteria > Bacteroidota > Bacteroidia > Bacteroidales > DYOH01 > DYOH01. Next base: position 2,440 of record DAOVUO010000322.1, on the reverse strand, counting down.
GAATACGCAAAAATATGATTGGGCGGATAAGCAGTATTCATATCTTTTAAATCTGCCAAAATACTTTCTGGCGGTAAAACTTTATCAGCAAACATGCCTTTCAGAATATCACCAGGCAATCCAGAATGGTGAGTAAGTAAAGCTCGCAATGTAATATCTTTAATGTCGCCATAATCTGAACGGACACTAAAATCGGGTAAATATTTTACTAATGAAGAATCTATATGCAATTTCCCTTGCTCATGTAGCTGCATAATTGCTGTAGAAACAAATAATTTAGAAATTGATGCAATTCGATAAACTGTTTGCTCTGTGGCTGGCAATCCTATTGCTTCATTAGAGAAGCCAAAACCTTGAGCCCAAATAATTTCCTGATTATCAACTATGGCAATACTCATGCCCTTCACTTTATATTTTTTTAGCTTCTTTTCGATATATGGAATCATTTCAAGCTTAACACTATCAATAAATTGCTGAGCTATAATATTTTTTGAAACCATCAAAAATACCAATAGTATTAATATCCCTTTTTTCATATTCAATTTATTTACAATATTTTTTATACATTTTTGCAGCATCTATATTAAATTCATTTGAAGCCGAACGCCAATCCTTACACGCTCTACTCATTTCATTATTATAAAATCTACACATTCCTCTTTTATACAATACCTCGGCATCTTTGGGTGTATAATCTAAATACAAAGTAAAATCCATATCGGCCACTTTATAATTTTCAAAACGATAATACACCAAAGCTCTATTTCTATAATAAACTGAATTATATGGATTTTGACGAATTGCTAAACTTAAATACTTTAATGCCGAGAGATAGTTTTCTTCCTTGATATACACCTGCCCCATTATCGCATTTAAAGTGTCATTGGAAATATAATGCAAAAATTCTAAGGCATATTGTTTTGCAGTTTTGTATTGTTTTGCATTAAATGCAGAAAATGAGGCCAATTTAACTGAATTAAAATCATATTTTTCCTTAGATAAGTATCTGTCAAAATAAACATTTGCCTTTTTATATTTTTCATCCAAAAATAAACATTCTGCCATTCCTCTCAAATAATCTATATCTGAAAAAATATTATATGCTCTTTGATAATCATTAAAAGCTGAGTTGTACTCCTTTTGATTTTTTAATAATTTAGCTCTAAGTGCAAAAACTTGATGTTGTTTTGATTTTGACAAATAATCGTCTAAAATTGATAGTGCCTTATCAAAATTTGATTGTTTAGCAAAAAACTGAGCATCAAAAACCACTTTTTGATAAGGCAAATCGTAATCCTTACTCATTAACTCTCGCCAATAAGTCGTTTTTTGAAAATTTTGAAACTCAGGCACACTATAAAATACTGATTGACTTAAATTATGAGTTAAATTTAGATATTGGTTTAGATAATAAGCACAAGAATCAAATTTACTCATAAGCCCATACAATTTGGCCAATTTAAAATTATTCTCATTATTATTTTGATATTGTGTGTAAATATCTATCGCTAATCGAGGTTTTTTCTTAGCCAAAAAATCGGCATAAAGACAATTTATTTTTTCATTTTGAGGATAATATTCTACACCCAATTTTACATATTTAAATGCAGAATCCATCTCCTGAATATATAAATACGCATATATTTTTTTGCTAATACTATCTTGCTGAGCAAACAAGCTCAATTGAAAGAAAAAAATTAGTACTAGCAAAAACAGAGCTCTCATTTAGTTTGATTATGGCCTTTTTTTTGAGTAAAAACATGTACAAATCCGCTAATATTACGTGGTAATATTCCAGTTAATCGTGGTTCATAAACATCACACATATAATAATACACACCTGTTTTTACAATCTGGCCAGTTGTTAAGTCTCTTCCATCCCACTTAATTTCAGCATCTTCAGTTTGATAAACAAGTACACCATAGCGATTATAAATTTTCATATCTACTCTCACTACAAACTGGTTTTCTATTGCTATAAATAAATCATTTACACCGTCTCCATCTGGCGTAAATACATTTGGTAGTTTATAAGCTGAATTACAAACATCTATACACACAATATTTGTTAGAGCACTAGAATTGCCAAATGAATCAACTGCTTGAACAGCATAACAACCTGCTAATGACAATTCTGGGAAATGAACAAACGTTGTATCCAAAGCATTATCAATATCAAAAATAAGAGAAAGCTCATCGCCATAATTAGGCGAATAATATATCTTATAGGCAATAGCCTCCTCATTGCAAACATATAATGGATTTTGCCAAGTTAGGATATTTATAAAACTATCACATACGCTTTTCACTATTAATGGCGGAGGGCAAGGAGGTATTGTATCTATTGGTTCAGCACAATTGATTTGTGTAAAATTAATTATACTATCAGTAGCAATTGATGCCGAATAAGAACCTAAAGCCTTAACTTTATAGCAATACT
>DAOVUO010000496.1 GCA_030632545.1 Bacteroidales bacterium | reverse complement strand
TTCGCTTACATGATAATGCTTCTGTATTATTCCATCATAAAATCAAAATTACTGATATGTCAGAAATGTATGATATATTTTGCAAAGTATTTATAGCTTTAAACTACTGCCTACACCTTATTCACCTTAGTTTCGGAATACACAATACGCAAGAAATCGGGGTAAGTATGCCAAGTTTTTAATATAATTTCGGTGTTATTATGTGCAAGCTGAAGGGCGGTAATAGCACTCTGGCCTTTAAATGCATGAATCAATGTGTTTTTTTGTGCAGAAATTTGCAGCTCGGCTTCATTAAACTGTACTGCCGATAAATATTCGGTTTGCTTTGTGGAAAATTTATAGTTTAAATCATTTAGTTTAGAGCTGTTTATCATTGCTTCAAACGAATTTGTTTGCATGAAAAGCTCTTTACTACTAGCTTTTTCGGGCAAACAGCTTAACAGCTCAGTAAAGTAATTCTCTAGTTTAAAATAATGCGAAGCACCAATTATAGCAATTTCAATAGCGCCAAAACTGGAAAGTACTATATACTTTTTTATTATTATCGCCTTTATATCAGCAAACTGCGGCTTGAATAAATAGTAAATCAAGTTTTTAGGATTACTATATAAGTGCTCACTTACAAGACTCGTATTTTCGATTGTGTTTTTCGTACTCATAGTTCTATTGCCAGTTTTTAGCACTTTTTAAATAATAGTCGACTAGCTTTTGTGTATTAATTTGATTTATTTCAGTAACAATTTCCTGCATATCATTCGGGAAAACAATCATTTGTTGAATCATTGTTTCGTTAAGGTATTTGCAGGAGTCGAGCAAATTTAAGGAATTTAATTGTTGAATTATATGCTCCGTTGGTTTTATCTCATTTTGTTTGCTAATAAAATCAAGTCCTTTCCCTGCCATCACAAAACCCCAAATTCCAAAACTAGGTACATTTGCATTAAATGCCAATGGGCGTTCAAAAGCTTCCGAAACGCTATGATAAATGCACCAATATGCTTCCCGTGCAAAATAAGGCGATGTGGCTTGCGTTATCATTACACCTGTTTTGGCCATTCTGCTCGAAAGCATTTTATAAAACTCCACTGTATATAACTTGCCTAGCCCCGAATTATTAGGATCAGGAAGGTCAATAATTACCACAGAATATACTTCGGAGCTGTTTTTTACAAAATTAAAAGCATCCTCGTTAAATATCTTTACCTTAGGATTATTTAAGGAATTATGATTTAACCTTTTAAATATACTATTGTTTTGACCCAAATCTGTCATGGCCGGATCTAAATCTACCAAATGAATTTCCTTTACATCGGCATATTTAAGTATCTCGCGAATGGCTAAACCATCACCACCTCCCAGCACCAATACCTTTTCGCGTGATTTTGCTGTGGCCATCGGAAAATGCACCAAACTTTCGTGATAACGATATTCGTCGCTGCTCGAAAACTGAATACTACCGTTAATAAACAGGCGATAATCATTATTTCGGCGTGTAATTACCAAATCCTGAAAGCGGGTATGCTCTTTTAGAATGATTTGGTCTCTAAAAACTTTTTGTTCCAAGGGATTGGTGAAAGTATCAGCATAATAAAAAGCAACAAGAAAAGCCACAATAGCCAGAGAAGTAACACCATTTTTGATGTGATGATTTCTTATATAATCCCTAAAAATCAGACTATTGGAAAGTGCTACAAATAAATTTAGTATTCCAATGGCAAAAGCTGTTTTAAAAATGCCTAGCTGTGGCAACAGAATAAGCGGAAAAATGAGCGAAGCCACAAGCGCACCTACATAATCGAATGCTAATACCTTTGCTATGGTCTCTTTTAAGGTGGAATATTGATTTATTATGCGGACAACTATTGGTATTTCGATTCCGATTAATGTCCCTAGTGTGCTAATAAACAAAAAATTGTAGATATAGTAATGAATTGTGTAGGCATAAGCAAAATATAGTGTAAATGCAGATATACCGCCTAAAATTCCAAGTACAATTTCAACATTAACAAAAAAATCAAAAATATTATTGTTGATAAACTTAGATAAGTATGAGCCAATGCCCATAAAAAACATGAAAAAACCTATGGTTAGCGAGAATTGCAGAATACTATTTCCTAAAAAGTAGGAGGATATGCTGCTAAGCAATAATTCGTATAATATTCCGCATGTTGCAATAACTAGTACCGAAAACAGTAGAACAGGATATAAAAGACGTATGTTTTTATCCACAACTTAGTAATTGTTATTTGTTAGTTATTAATTGTTAAGCCTGATTATTAAGCTTAGATTATTAATTTGTCTTATTTGAGATTATTATTGGCATATTTTTTTTTGCTAGCTAAATAGTTTATCAAAACCGTCATTGCGATGAGGAACGAAGAAGCAATCTCCGTATTAATAATGAGATGTTTTCCCAGGTCGCCATAACAAACTTGTCATAACATCTTTACTACATACCATAAACCCGCAAACATAATTACAAGGCTCTCTCATTCAGCACATCGTCCTTGACAAGATTCACTTAATTAAGTTATTCAAAACTTAAAACTAATTAACTGTTTGTAAGCACAATACTGTAAGGGCTGAGGATATAAGAACATATTTGACCAATACAACTTTATTAAAGCTTTGAATTAATAAC
>DAOVUO010000544.1 GCA_030632545.1 Bacteroidales bacterium | reverse complement strand
GCCAGAGCGGTATTTGTATAAATAAGTTTCCGCATTTTTAAGGATTAAATAAAGCGAATCGTTAATTACGCCCAATCCAGTATTATCGCAAAAGTACATGGCTGGTCTTTTTGAGTTTAATAAATCAATTCCAAACGTATTATTTGTATATGGCATTTGAGTGATTCGCAAAATAGTTGGTAAAATATCAATTTGGCCACCAAAATTCTCTATCACAGTATCTTTTTCAATAATACTTGGAGCATAAATTAGGATAGGAACATGATTAAAACTTAAAGGCATAGAGTATATTGGGTCAACAATATAACCGTGGTCGCCAACAAAAACAAACATTGTATTATTAAACCATTCTTGCTCCGAGGCCATTTGCATAAACTTACTTAAAGCCCAATCGGCATATTCCACCATTTGGGTTTTAATATTTTCAGTTCGTGGATTGTAGTATTCTGGTAAGACACGTGGGCCATGGTCGCTAGATGTCATAAACGCAGTTAGAAAGGGCACTGTATCGTTTGCTAGTTTGTTTATATTTGGTATAGCGTATTCAAACATATAATCGTCGGGAACACCAAGTGTGCTCAATACTTTTTCCGATGGATAATCTGCTTGAGAGTATATTCTATCAAAATAATTTCCTTTTAAAAAACCTGCTACATTATCAAACTGGCCATCGTGAGTAGTATAAAATACAGTATTGTAGTTGTGCTTTTTTAGTTCAAAAGGAATACTTTGATATTGTTTCATGCTCACATTATTCATCGGATGTTTATGAAAAACTGTTGGTATGGAAAAAAGGGTGCAAAATATTCCGTTATAAGTATGAATTCCTGCCGAATAGAAATTGTTAAATGCCATTCCTTTGTGATATAAGCTATCCAAAAAGGGAGTTAGATTTTGTGTGTTGCCAAAATGAGCCATTTTTTGCGCACTCATGCTTTCCATAATCACAATTATAATATTTGGCTTGATTTGTTTAGCACTATCGCCAGCAATTTTTCTGCTTATAGTATTTGAGTGTAGAGTATCTAGTCCTAAATACTGTCTTAGGTTTTTCATTGCCACATCGTTGGGCAGTAAATGGATGCTTTTGTTTCGTTTATCAATACTATTTAAGTAGCTTCGGATTAATGTAAAGTTTGGATTTAAACCAAGTTTATTCAATAATTCATCATCGGAGAAGTATGCTGTGCCGATTCTAATAGGCGATTTTTGTGCAATTCGGCCTCTTACGCCTAAAAATATAAAGCCTAAAATTAGAATCGAGCCTAGAATGTATGGAATTGGTTTCTTTATTGTAGTTTTGCTTTTCGAATAGTTAGCAAATATTCTATTAATCAGCTTGTAAAAAAGATAAATAAATAGTAAAACAGGAATTGTGTATATCCAATAAGTAATTTCCTGAGCAGCCATTTGCATAACAAATATGGGACTTTCCCAAAACCATACCATGCCTTCAACAGTAAATCGAGCAAAAAACTGGTTAAAGTACGGAATGTCGATTCCACAGACTGAAAAGGCAAAGGCAAAAATAATTACAATAAACCATTTTATAATCTGAAGAGCTAGCTTTGCTTGTAATTTGAACGCTGGTAAAATAAGTAGTACAAGAGCAGGTAATGCTAAAATATATCCAATAATGACTAAATCAAATCTAAGTCCATTCACAAAAGCATAAAGTATATCAGAAATACTATCGGAACTTAGTTTATCTAAATTTACAATAAACAAAAGCAAACGGAAGATGAAAAATACTGCTATAGCCAGAGCATAGAGCTTTGTGAGTAAGAGTAAAGTCTTTTTCATTTATGGTATAGCTTGAATTTGTTTACGAATGAATTTAGTTAATTGCGCTGCAATATTAGCTATTCTGTAAAAATATACAAAACGACTTTTTTGATTTACGATTTACGATTGTCGATTTACGATTTGGCTGGCGCAAGAGTATTGACAGTCTTAGACCTGCGCTATCGTGCTTGCATCTAGTAGCGTCGGGGGATACTGGTTACTGGAGATACTGGTTACTGGTTAGGCTGGCGCAAAAGTTTTGATTGTCTAAGACCTGCTAGTGTGCTTCCGTCTAGTGCGTCT
>DAOVUO010000092.1 GCA_030632545.1 Bacteroidales bacterium | reverse complement strand
CTGCTACAAAAAAAGAAACTGAGTCACAAAAAACTGCTGCAAAAAAAACTAGTTCGTCAAGATCTAATAAAAAAGTAGAAGCAGAGCAAAAGACTGAAGCTAAATCTACTCCTCAGAAAAAAACAGATTCAAAAGAAATTGACAAAAAAAAGAAGTCTGAGCCCACTACAACTAGGGCTAAAAGAAGGGCTGCTGAATTAGAAGAAAAAAAACGACTAGATGATTTAAAAAAAGAGGTTGATAAGAAAAAAATAGAGACCAAAGACGATTCTAAAAAAAGCAACGGGCGTACTTCTAGGAAAAAATAGTAATATCCTCAAAATTATAAAATTAAATTTAATGCTTTTTTTTCCATATAGCTTTTAATTTATCTGAAAATTTTTTTTCCTGTTGATTTTTTCCTGCATTATAAAAGTGTGCATTTCGAGCATCTTCTGGTAAATAATTTTGCTCTACAAAATTTCCTTCAAAACTATGTGGATATTTATAATCTGCTCCATAGTTTAAATCTTTCATAAGTTTAGTAGGTGCATTTCTCAAATGAAGAGGAACTGGAAGATTTCCTGTTTTTTTTACATACGCCATAGCATCTTTAATTGCAATATATGCAGAATTACTTTTAGCAGATGTTGCTAAATAAATTGTGATTTCTGATAAAATAATTCTTGATTCGGGATAACCAATTATTTTTACAGATTCAAAAGCACTTTGAGCTAATAATAAGGCATTTGGATTGGCCAAACCAATATCTTCAGCGGCTAAAATAAGCAGTCTTCTAGCAATAAATTTTAAATCTTCGCCACCATCAAGCATTCTGGCAAGCCAATAAAGCGCAGCATCGGGGTCACTTCCACGGATAGATTTTATAAAAGCAGAAATAATATCGTAATGCATTTCGCCCCCTTTGTCGTAAACTGCAATATTCTGTTGTAGCACTTTTTTTACTAAATCGTTAGTAATAACCAAGGGGGTTGCATCTACCATACTGGCTAATAAATCAAGAATATTTAATATTTTTCTGGCATCACCACCCGAATTTAGTAAAATTGCTTCATTTTCTTTTATTTCAATTTGTCTGTTTTGTAAAGTAGAATCTTTTTTTATTGCATAATTTGCCAATTCCATCAATTCTTCTTTTGAAAGTTGCTCTAGTACATATACCTGACAGCGAGAAAGAAGAGGAGTTATTACTTCAAAAGAAGGGTTTTCTGTTGTTGCACCAATTAGAGTTACAATTCCTTGCTCAACGGCTGCAAGTAGAGAGTCTTGCTGAGATTTAGAAAACCGATGTATTTCATCAATAAACAATATAGCCCCTTGTTTGAAAAATTGTTGCTTTTTTGCAAGTTCAATTGTTTCACGCACATCCTTTACCCCTGAACTAACAGCACTAAGTGTGTAAAAAGGTAATTCTGTTATATGAGAAATTATTTTAGCCAATGTAGTTTTTCCAACTCCTGGAGGCCCCCATAAAATCATAGAAGGAATATTGCCATTTTCTATAGCTTTTTTTAATAAGCCTTCTTTGCCAACCAAATGTTTTTGGCCAAAATATGTACTAAAATCTTTGGGTCTTAGACGTTCAGCTAAAGGAATATTTGTGCTCATTATTTGCTATTATTTTATAAAATGGTACATAAATTGCGTGTTCAAAAGTAGAAAATTAATATAACTATCAAATCTTAATATACCATGTTTTTAAAAAATGGCATTTTATTTTTATTTTTTATTTTATTTACTTCATTTCTTTTTTCTCAAGAGCATAACTTAGTCCCTAATAATGGCTTTGAAGTGTACAGTATTTGTCCTAATGATTATACACATTGGAATTCTACTTACCGACGATTAACAGATAATTGGATATATCCAACAAAAGGTACCCCAGATTATTTCAATACATGTAGTCATGGAATTGCTGGTGTGCCGAAAAATTTTGCAGGTACTAGCAATGCTTATAATGGTAATGCTTATGTAGGTGTAGTTTCGAGAGGAAGTAGAAAAAATTACAGAGAGTATATTGCTGCAGAATTACTCGATTCATTGGAGGTAGGTGTAAAATATTGTGTAAAATTTAAATTCAAATTATCGAGTTATTCACGTTATGCAATTGAGGATTTTGGAGTGTTTTTATCAAAAAAAATAGTACGAACACAAAGTGATGGAGTTTTAGGAATTGAGCCTCATATAAAAAATCCTGAAGATAATTGGTTTGATAATAAAATTGACTGGGGGGAGTTTTGCGGAACATATATTGCAGAAGGTGGTGAGACACAGATTATTATTGGAAATTTTGCCTCTGATGATTCTACAGATGTAGTAGAAACAGATATTTCTGATGTACACCCGAAACGAGTTAAGGATTATGCTTATTATTATATTGATGACGTTGAAGTGAAAGCAATAATTGACTGTTATGTATGTACTTGTAGTATGGATAATGTAGTTGATGCAGCTATTGAACCCAGTAATGTGACATTTTTTGGTGGTAATGATGGTGTGGCAGATTTAACAGTTTATTATGGTACCGAACCCCATACATTCCTTTGGTCAAATGGCGAAACAACTGAGGATATTGATGGATTAACTGAGGGGTATTATTTTGTGGAAGTTGCTGATGCGAATCAATGTAAATATTCTTTTGATATTGTTATCGAACAGCCAGATTCAGTATTTGCTAATATTGAAGAAGGTGTAGCTAAAACATTAAAGAATGTATTTTTTAAGTTCGATAAAGATGAATTATTAGAAAATTCATATAAGCAGTTAAATGATTTAGTTAATTTTATGAAGTATAATTCAAGTATCGAAATTCGTATTCTTGGGCATACTGATGAAAAAGGAAAAGGTATTTATAACCAAAGTCTTTCGGTAAGAAGAGCGAAAACTGTAGTTGATTATTTGCAGCATGAAGGAATTGCGCCAGAAAGATTGTTATATATGGGATATGGTGAAAGTCGCCCCGTTGCAGACAATACTACAGATGAAGGGCGACAGTTAAATCGTAGAGTTGAATTTGAAGTAACTAAAAAATAAGTTCTGTATTAGGAAAATCTGCTTTAATTTTTTTTCTCTTCATGTTCGGAATATTAGTATTTCTTAAATCAACTGAATATAAATCTTTGCAATTTTTTAAAACACCTAAGGCCTGTATATAATCGAGATTAGTATTTGAATTTAAGTTTACAATTTGCAATTTATCACACGAAGCAAACTCTTTTGGTAAAACAGTTATTGCATTACCAAATAAATCAATCTCTTCTAAATTTTTCAAATTACCAATTTCTGGCGAAATTACTTTTATACTACAAGAGTAAAAGTTTATTTTTTTTAGTAGAGTTAATTTGCCAATTCCATCGGGAATGCTATCTATACTTCTGTTAAAGCTAAAATCTAATTCTTGCAGAGATTTAATATTCCAAATTACTTCAGGAATCTGTGAAATTTGATTTATTCCAAGTTTTAATTTTTTTAAATGCTCTAAATTACCAATAGTAGATGGGAGTTTAGAAATTTGATTTCCACGTATATTAAGAGTCTGCAACATACTAAATTCATCAATATCTTTAGGAACTTTACTAATTTTATTTTGGCTTAAGTCTAAAGATTGTACATTTTTGTAATCAAATAATTCTGTTGGCCAATGGCTCAATCTTCTTCTCGACATTCGAATTATAAATACATCGGAAGAAACTTCTCGAGCTTTTTCAAAATCAGTAAAAACTTTCGCTTGCATAAGTTCCTGACTTGTTAATAAAGGCTGAGTTGATTCCAATAGTTCATTCTCGCAAAAGCTAAAAGTACAGTCGGGAAGCATGAACCTTAATTTTGCTTGTTCATCTTTATGTATTTTGCTTACTCTTAGATTTACTTTTCTTAGTTTTTGCAATTCAATAATTTCGATTGGTACTGTTTCTATTTCATTATAAGGTAGATTTAGAATTACCAAATTTTCTAATAGGCCAATTTCTTTTGGGAGACCTTGTAGGAAATTATCTTCTAAATGCAATTCTATAAGATTCACCAATTTGCCAATTTCGGGTGGAAGAAATGTAATGTCATTTCCTGCTAAATAAATAATACGAATATTTACTAAATTACCAATTTCTGGTGGTAAGCTAGAAAGTCCAGCATATCTTAGGTTCAATATTTGTACTTCTTTAGCATTAGAAAGAGCACTGTCTAAAGAATAGAAAGTACCTATTTCAATTTTTTGTGAATACGCATTGAATTCTAATAGAATAAATATGAATACAGTAAAGATTTTTGATTTCAACATAATTATAGATTTAACTTTAACTTTAACACGAATATACAAAAATGCAACTAATTTAATGCCAAATCTATTAATGTAACATAAAATGCGAATATTATTTATAGTATTATTTACAATACAAATATTACCTGCAAGCACACAAAATTTAGTTCTTAATTCTGATTTTGAGGAATATTTGATTTGTCCTAAAACATTTACCAAATGGAATAGTGGGAAAATACTTGTTCCAGAGTGGTATTATCCAACCAGAGGAACACCCGATTATTTTAATGCTTGTAGCTCTACTGATTTATGCTCTGTACCTAAAAATTTTACAGGAAAGAGAAATGCACATTCTGGAAAAGCTTATGTAGGTCTTGTCCTTTTAGGAACAACAGCATCTTATAGAGAGTATATGCAAACTGCACTTAGCAGTAGATTAGAAGAAAACAAGTTTTATTGTGTCTCTTTTTATTACTCAATTTCTGATTTGTCAGGCTTAACAATTAATCGTTTAGGAGTTAATTTTTCTGAAAAGAAACATAGTGCCGCAAATGAAAGTGCAATAAACGCAGTTGCTCAGGTGTCGATTAATGAAAATAGTATGCTTGATAGTTCGAGTAATTGGAATTTATTTTGTGGATATTTTAAGGCTAATGGGGGAGAAAAGTATTTAACTCTTGGGAATTTTTTTCTAGCATCGGAAACAAAAAGTTTACAAATACATAAAGCAATCCCGAGAGTAAAAAAATATTGCTATATACTTATAGATGATATAAAAGTTACAAAAATAGATTCATGTACAAATTGTAAATGCTATCAAAGTCAATTAAAGTTATCAGTTTTAGATGAAAATGAAGAGTTTAGTGCTTCAATATCTTATGGTGAAGAACCTTATATTATTAAATGGTCGAATGGGGATACTACAAAAACAATTAAGAAACCCAAAGATGGTAGTTATTCTATAAGTTTAGTTGATGCAGTTGGCTGTAAAGAAGAATTAGTTTTTGCAGTACCATTTAATAATCAGGCAATTGAAGAGGATGATCCTACATCTGTAACAACACTTTTGCAATTAAAGCAAGGGCAAAGTTTAAAGCTAGAAAAAATACTTTTTGAATCAAATAGCTCTTTATTGCTAAGTAATTCGTTTAAAGAGCTTGATAGTATTGTGCAGTTTTTAGACGCTAATTCAACATATAAAATAGAAATTTCTGGATATACAGACAATGTGGGCGATAACAGTCATAACCAAAAGTTATCTGAAAATAGAGCTCAGAGTATAGTAGATTATCTGATAAATAGTGGTATAGAAGATGAAAGATTAGTGGCTATGGGTTATGGTGAATTGTTTCCAGTTGCTAGTAATAAAACTGTAAGTGGTCGAAAACTTAATAGACGAGTAGAAGTAAAGCTTCTTTACAAATAACACAGTAATATTGCATATATTATGTTAAGTGAAATTTTGTGAAAAATAGCAATTGTATTTGTATTCTATTGATTAGCATTTAGTTACGTGCACATGTCGAAAGGGACTCTTTACCAAATAGATATATTGAAAAATTTAGTTTACAATATCTACTAAGTGGGAGTGGACGTACTGATATAAATTAAAATTCATTGTATCTTGTTGTTGTCCAGTCAGTTGCTGGTAAATTTTGTATCTAGGAATAATACTAAAAAAAATGATTTATTGATAGAATCACTATTCCTAGACTATTTAGAGTTCCTATATAAATATAATCCGATTAAAATACAAGAATAGTTAAATTCTTCAGTCAAATATTAAAAAATACACATGCTAAAAATATTAGCAAAATTGCTATGTGTAAGCAGGTATAGAAATGTATAGAACATACAAAATTGACATATTTATACACATGTTTACAATTGTAATTACAATTGTAAACATGGAAAATTTACACAATGCAGTCGAAAAATGTATTTTTGTTTACATTATTAACCCTTAGCTATTGTATACCTTTGTATATTAACACTAGATGTATATCTCATTATATTAGATGAATAAGTGCTATTATATAAAGTATTATTGCAATATAGTGCTGAAATATGTAATCTTAGCGTAAATAGATGATAAACTATTCTATTTATATGCTAATTGTTTGATTTCATATAAGAAGTTGTAATCAATTTCCTATAATATTGTGGAATAGTTGCTTTTCTTGGCAATATAGTGCGTTAAAACGAATAAAATCGCTCTATTATTAAGTAAGTAATTAGAATGCATTACTATAAATTTACATCATTTATAGTAAATTCCACTCATCATCTAAGTATTTTAAGTCACTATCCAAATATTTGCCTATAAATAACGGATATTGACAGCTAATTTATAATTGTGTATTATTTGGCTAATTAATCGAGTTATTATCGTAATTACTCTATTAAATCATCTAATATTAGAGCTTTATATAGGAAATAGGGGCGAAGCTATGTAGCATCAATTTATTAAAGCATTTTCTATTTATGAAAATTATATTTGACAAGCTATTATTATCTGAACTTAAACGCTGTTTACAATAATAAACTCAGACCACCTACATCTGTAAACATTTGTAAACAACTAGAGGTTACAAAATTTATGCAAATTTATTAACATTCATTACATTTGTAAACAAAATTATTATTACATTTGTGAATATGTTAGATGAGATTACAGAAAGAGTGTTGAAAGTTCAACAAGAATATAAATTATCGAATGCAAAATTTGCAGATATAGTTGGTATTCAGCGCTCTAGTGTGTCACATTTGAAATCTGGACGTAGTCGTGCAAGTGTAAGTACTATACTAGGTTTACTTAAAGCATACACTGAAATTAGAGCTGAATGGATGTTTAGGGGTGAAGGTAGTATGTTGAAGGAGTCTAAAGAACATTTATTTGCCGAAAAGAGTGATAAGGATGAAGTGAAGGATGAAGTGAAAGATGATTCAAAAATTGAAAAGCAGAATGTTCAAGAGACTGAAGCAAGCTCAAAAAATAATAGTACAGAGGAGAATCAGTTAAGTTCAAGCACCGAAACAACAAATTCTCAGCAGGCTTTTAACACTATGGATGAGATAATAACAAGTCAGCGTCTACAAAATCCTACAAAGCAAGTTATCCGTGTTATCATTTTTTATTCAGATAAAACATTTTCAGATTTTCGTCCTGAATAATTGCTATCTTAGTGCTTTTTAAAGCCCAAGTATGTATAAGCAATTAATTCGTCCTATTTTATTTAGATTTACACCTGAGAGAATTCACGATATTATAATGTTGGTATTTAGATTTTTATCTTATATACCTTTAAGTAAAGCTTTTTTAAGCATATTTAATAATTCAAATAATAATAAGTTAGGGAAAACTCTGTGGAATATAAATTTTCCACATCCAGTTGGACTTGCTGCTGGTCTTGATAAAAATGCTGAAGCATTTGAAATGTTTGGTTCTTTAGGATTTAGTTTTATCGAAATTGGTACTGTAACCCCTAAAGCTCAGTCTGGTAATTCAAAACCTCGACTTTTTAGGCTTCCAAAGTCACAAGCACTAATCAATAGAATGGGATTTAATAATGAGGGCGTTGATAAAGTTGTTAAACGACTCAAAAAGCACTCATCAAAGCTTATTATTGGTGGAAATATTGGTAAGAATAAACTAACACCTAATGAATTAGCTGTAGATGATTATGTTTTTTCATTTAGAGCACTTTCAGAGCATGTTGATTATATAGCAATAAATATTTCGTCACCAAATACGCCTGGTTTAAGAGAACTTCAGCATAAAGAGGAATTAAATACATTGCTAGGAGCATTAAATGCTGAAAGAGGAAGCTTAGATATTCAAATTCCAATTTTAGTTAAAATTGCCCCAGATCTAACAAAAAATCAGATAGATGATGTATTGGAAGCTATTTCTATTAGCAAAATGGATGGAATTATTGCAACAAATACTACAATAGATAGGTTTGGTCTTAAATCATATAGTAAAACTTATGTT
>DAOVUO010000393.1 GCA_030632545.1 Bacteroidales bacterium | reverse complement strand
CCTAGTCCACTGCCTTGAATATTGTGGACATCACCCGTTGAAACACGATAGAATTTATCAAAAATATGAGGTAAATTTCGTCTATTAATACCTACTCCATTATCCGATACCTGTACAATTAAATCGCTATTTTCTTGGTAGCTTTTAATGGTGATTTTTGCTTGTTTTTCGCAATATTTACATGAATTATCTAGTAAATTAATAAAAACGTTACGTAAATGGGCTTCATCAGCTAATAGTGTGTCGTTTTTAATATTAAAATCAAGAATTATTTCTGGTTTGTTTTTTTCAAAAGTTGCCGAAATACATTCTGATGATTCTTGTAGTAGTTTATTTAATTGAGTTTCTGCTAGTTCAAGTTTAACTGTTTTATTATCAAAACTTGCAACTTGCAGGGTTTTGTCCACAAGTAATTTTAACCTAGATATTTCTGCTTGTAAAATACCTGCATAGCGTTGGATTTTTTCTGCGGAATTGTTTGACTTTATTCGTCCTAATACTTCTGATATAAGCGAAATGGTTGCTACTGGGGTTTTAAACTCATGAGTAAGCATATTTACGAAATCGGTTTTCATTTCGTTGGATCTTTTTTGTTTTATAAATAGGTATAAAAAGCCACCAATACTTAATGCAATAATCAATATAAATAGACTCGAAAACCAGAGCCATTGATTAATATCTAATTGTACAATTCTGCTTTTGGGCTTGAAATAAAGTATAAGTTTTTTAGCTTTTTTCCCATATTCAAATTCGTATTGTTTGAATATGCCTGCGTCATTTATATCTGCGTTTTGCGTTTGATTATTATTAAAATCTACCAAATGAGGGGTGTCAGTATCAAAAATATAAAGGGTTTGAAAAATATATGACTTAATTTCGCTTAAAGTTTTTTCGTCTTCATATTCTTTTAGTTGTCCTTTAAGCGCCTCCATTGCTAGATTAAATCTTTTATTGTAATTAGTTTCAGCAATTTCTGAGGCTTTTAGAAACCAAACTATTTGCAGAAGAGTAATTCCAATAAGGATTAATCCGCTTAAAATACTGGCATATATAATTCGTTTGTTTTGTTTCACTTTATAAAGTATTTCCGAATTTGGAAAAGACAAAAATACACGCAAAGCTTTAGTTTTCTCAAGCCTTAACTCAATTTTAACATGCTGTTAAGCTGTGTGATTCCTACATTCTGTCCTATAAGTTGAAATTACTCGTTTTTGTGTTTATGCGAATTTTTTTATTTGACTTTTTAACTCTTTGAAATTAATAAATTATTAAAAATATGCTTTTTTTATTAGTTAGAGTCTATTATTTCTTCAATTTTTTCTTTAGAATTTATGCTTATTTCCTTTTGAGGAAATAAATTGACTAAAAAAACAATTTTAATTTTTTGAGGCAATTTTGTTTGAGCTGGGATTTTTAAACTAATTTGATTAATCTCTCCACTTTTATTTTTTATATTCGTACTTAGCTTTTTGTAATCTAAATAAATAGGTTCGTATTTGTTTTCATCAATTAAGCAAATAGCAAAATAATCGTGTTTGCTCTGTATTATGCTGTCTTTGAGAATTGACATATTGAAAATAATATTTCCGTCTTGTTTACCTGGAGGAAAATAAATAAATTTTTCGAGTTTAATGTTTTTATTTCGTTTGTTTATTGTCCAATTTGATGAGTTCCTTTTAGTTATAAAACTGCCTACAACATTAAGGTTTTTGTATATATTATTGGCTAATCCAGCTAAAACTAAATATTTTCCAAAAGTTGGAATTCCTAATACCTCTGTGTCAGCATATAATGCTGCTTGTTTTGTGCTAAAGTCGGTATTAAAATCGCCACTAAGGATTAATTTATTAAATGGAATTGGAATTCCGGTTATTGGAATTGTAATGTTTTTATTTTCCAACACAAAGTTGTTTCCCATCATTTTTCCGTGCATTGGAAATAAGAAATCTGTTTCTGGATTGATATAGATTTCACCGTTTTTATTCTTTTCAATTCCAGCAGTCCAAACAATAACTTTTGTTAGGTTTGTGCTTATTTTTTTTTGACTAATAATTCCTATTCCCCAATCCATATAATCGAAACCAATTTGATTTAAACTTGGAAGCATTGGTGGTAGTGGTGCAGTTATTCTTGTTAGTTCAAATGCATTTATTTCATTTGGAAATTCTAATAAATCGAAATTTTTAGCAGGATTTACTATGAAATTTAGCGATTTTTCAAATTCCCCAATTTTTTTACCTCCAATTTTCAAATTCCCCAAATTCCAACCTCCTAAATAATAATTTCCTTTGAGATTGATAGAGTATTTTCCTGGTTTTACAAATTCGTTTGGGATAATATATACATAATGCCCATCTGCTGATTTGCTTAAGTGGAAATTAAATGTGGGCGTAATTTCCAGTTCAAAATCTTTGTCGGAGCAGATTATTGGCGTATTACAGATATTTGCGTCTAAATGGATATTGTTTTCAATTACTTCTAACTTCAGTGTAATTAAAGGCGATTGATTGTATTCAGGAATACTGTCAGTAATTAAATTCCCTCCACTTGAAATAAATTTCCAGTTAATACCGTCATTTATTGTTTTTTCGTGAGTTATTACCGATTGATTATGAAGTGGATAATCGTAGGGAATATGCCAAATTTGGCCATGTTCGCCAGCTATGTACATGCCATTTTTTCCTAAAGCTACCGAAGCATTTAAGTCATTTCTGTCTTGTAATTCAGCCTGTTTGCTAGTGGTGTTGTATTTCCATCGTAAACTTCCATCATGTGTATTAATTGCGTATAAATATCCATTTCCTGCTCCAAAATACGCAATATTTGTACTATCATTTTCTGAACTTGCACCTATTGCAGCAGAAGAACGAATTACATCGTCGGTAAAATAGCTCCAAAGTAATTTGCCAGTTGGATTTAATGCGTAAAAATGACCATCAGTTGAACCAAATAGAATGCGTGTGGTTTTTCCTTTTCTATCCTCCTCTAATGCTGCTGATGCATAGATATGGTCGTTGGTTTTAAATTTCCATTTTATTTTTCCTGTATGGGGTTCGAGGGCGTAAAAATAGCTGTCGAAAGAGCCAATATAAACTGTTCCATCTGAGCCAATAGCAGCAGAAGCAGCTATAAAACCCAAAGTTTGTTTTTTCCAAAGCTCTTTCCCTTCGGTCGAAACTGCTCTAACAAAATTATCGTTAGAGCCCCAATATATTGTTCCATCATCGCCAATGGCAGCATTTGACCAATTGTTCGATTTTGTAGTATATTTCCAGTTTAATTTTCCTTTTGAATTCAAGCAATAATAGTTAAAATTAGTGTTTCCAGCATATATTTCTCCATTAAATCCAATAGCAACATTGCCTTCAAACCAATTATTATAATGTGCGTTAGATTCATTATGTGCCGAAAATTTCCAAATAATTCGTTCTTCATCTAGTAGAGTATCGGCTGTTCTTAGTTTGTACAAAAAACCATCTCCAGAAGGAACAATTACCTCTGTTTTTTTCGTTTTCTCATTTTCTACTAATCCT
>DAOVUO010000105.1 GCA_030632545.1 Bacteroidales bacterium | reverse complement strand
ATCCAAATCCTTACAAAAGGCAATTATTGATTTTGGATTTACTACGCCTACACCAATACAGGCTAAAGCATTTTCAGTGATACGTTCGGGAAAAGATATGGTTGGGATTGCGCAAACTGGTACAGGTAAAACATTTGCCTATATGCTTCCTATATTACAGGATTTAAAGTTTTCGAAACAAACCAATCCCCGAGTATTAATTTTAGTTCCAACAAGAGAGCTTGTATTACAATTGGTTGAGCAGATTAATAGTTTAGCTGGCTATTCTAATATCAGAACTTTAGGTGTTTATGGTGGCGTAAATATAAATACACAAAGGCTGGCTGTGGCGCAAGGCATGGATATACTTGTTGCTACACCGGGTAGGTTATACGATTTGGTGATTAGTCGAAATATATCGTTAAAAGGAATTAGCAAATTGGTTATAGACGAGGTAGATGTGATGTTAGACCTTGGATTTAGACCACAAATAATTAATATTTTTGAATTACTACCGCAACGTAGGCAAAATGTTATGTTTTCGGCTACTATGACAGATGAGGTTGATGCTCTTATTGATGATTTTTTTATTGTTCCCACAAAAATTTCAATTGCTGTAAGTGGTACTCCTTTAGATAATATTGCACAATCTTGTTATCAGGTTAAAAATTTTTATACTAAAGTTAATTTACTGAAATTTTTATTAAAAGATAAGAATGAGTTTAGTAAAGTACTTCTGTTTGTATCTCATAAAAAAGGGGCAGATAGATTATTTGAAGCACTAGACGAGGATTATGGTAGAGAAACAAGTATAATCCATTCCAAT
Organism: Bacteroidales bacterium; assembly: GCA_030632545.1. Taxonomy (GTDB): domain Bacteria; phylum Bacteroidota; class Bacteroidia; order Bacteroidales; family DYOH01; genus DYOH01. Next base: position 6,958 of record DAOVUO010000105.1, on the reverse strand, counting down.
AAATCTCAAAATTATAGAATAAGGTCTATTAAGGAATTTGATGAGGCTAAGCACCGCATATTAGTTGCAACAGATGTTATGGCACGAGGATTAGACTTAAATAAAATTACTCACGTTATTAATTTTGATACACCTAATTTTGCTGAAAATTATATGCACCGCATTGGTAGAACAGGTAGAGCCGAGCAGGAAGGAAAGTCTATATTGTTTTTTACTCATGCAGAGCTAGAAGCTAAGATTGCCATAGAGCGTTTGATGGATTATGAGATTCCTATGCTTGAATTTCCTTTTGAAGTAGAAATCTCGGAGCAATTAATACCCGATGAGCGTCCTAAAAATGCAGAGCAATATAATCGTAATACAAAAATAGAGGTAAAAAATGCTGGTTTTCACGAAAAGAAGGATAAAAATAAGAAAACTAATCAGGGTGGCTCGTACCTAAGAAAGATGAAGATATATAAAAAGCCTAAATCAAAAGGGGATAAGAACTTTAACAGGCGAAATAAGAAAAAATAGATTAATAACGGAATATTGGATGTCCATAAAACAATTTGTCCATGAAAAAAATAGTAAGTAAAATATTAATAGCGTTTGTAGTTCTAAGTTTTTTATCTTTTAACTATCCTGATGAGCCTGAGACATATTCATTAAGTGTGAAAATTGTAGGTTTTAGAAATTCTGAAGGTCATGTACAATGTGCTTTATATAATAAAGATGGTTCACTTCCGGATGAGGATTTTGAGAAATATTATAAAATGCAAATTGGTGAAATAAACAATGAAGTTTCGATAGTTAGTTTTGAGGGACTTCCGAAAGGAACTTATGCAATAAATATTTTGCACGACGAAAATAAGAACGGTAAAGTGGATAAAGGTTTTATTCTGCCAATAGAAGGTTTAGGTTTTTCAAATTACACGGCTTTAGGTTTAGCAAATCGTCCTAGTTTTGGTAGAGCTAGTTTTGAAATAAATTCAGATAAGGAAATTACTGTACAGGTAATATATATGTAGATTTTGAGAACTTTAAAATCGTATTTAAAACGTCAATGCGACGAAGGAAGCAATCCTTAAATTAGTACAAGGGTTTCTATGCTAATTTCGGAATGGTTCTGCTTGGGTTACGGCAATGATTTTAACTGCCTACTTATTTAAGCATAGAACTTGTATTTCTGTAATCATACTTTTTTTAGTTTTAATAAATTCATTAACTTTGGATATGAACTTTGATAAAGTTTAAGCGTTTGTTTAATCTAAAAAGCTATAAAATGAGCACAGAATCTAAAATAATACAAGTAGCTGAGTTTAATCCCAAAATTAAAACTTATATTTTTATTACTGTAGCAGTCTTTTTTTTAGTTACTTTGGTAGGAATTCCTCTTTTAATTATTTGGCTTTTGGGCGTTGGGAAGTATGTTAGCAGTAATTATTACAAAAACCTAAAATGTAAACTTACTTATCATCATTTAGAGTTTAAAAAAGGAATGATGTTTAAAGTAGAGAAAACAATTCCATTGGAAAATATTCAAGACCTCACATTTATAGAAAACCCAATACTGAATTTATTTGATTTACGTATTCTTAAAATTGAAACTGCTGGAAATAGTGGTGCTCAAGGAGCAGATATGAAGTTGATAGGAATTATGAATTCCGCCGAATTTAAATCTAAAGTTTTACAGCAAAGAGAAGTATTAACCACCGAAAATAGAACTGCTAGTGTAGCTGCCGAAACAAATAATGAGCTAACAATTAGCTTATTAACCGAAATTAGAGATTTATTGGTGGATATAAAGGGAAAGTAGCCAGACTTTTATAAATAGAGTTAGGCTGTACCCATTGTTCGGACGAGGCTTTTGTCATATCCGTACTACCTTAGTTGGCTTAGCCAGCAATAATAATCCGACTGAGCCCAAAGAAGCCTCAGTCGGATAGGGTTAGCATAATACTTTATACTCGCACATTAACACATAAAAGTATGGCTTTATTCAATTATTCTCTTTTGATGACTATACTTTATACCAAATTCCTCAAGTTCGTCAAGAACAGGATTGTATATCTCTGGGTAAATAGGTAATACTGAACCTCTCAATTTTATTTTTCCTTCTAATATCAATCTTGCTGAAATAGCTACTGGTAATGAAACTGTCCTTGCCATTGCACTGTCGCCTTCGGGGATTCCATTAACTACCATTGTTGAAGACCATTTTTCCATTTTTCCGTTAAAATCAACTATAATATCATCATGAATAATTGCCATATCTTTTTCATGCGGTTGATACGACATTTTTTTCAGCATTAAATCAACCAATACATCAACATTTGAGCCTTTGTCAATAGCTATTTGTTTATTTTCAAATACCCCCAACCACCTCAACCTATTAATAAAATCATCATTTGTTTCGAGATTAAAATAATTGGCAATTGCCTCAGCTCCATTTTTAGTTGAGTTTACAAGGCGACTTATAAACTCATTATATGTCATATTCTTGTAATCATTAACAGTTTCACTATCAAGCAGATTTAGTTTCATGAATTTTATTATCGTATTGCACCAGCCTGTAAACCGAAGAAGGCCTCTGTAGAAACTTACATCATCATCAAGTCCGTAAGGTTCTTTATAAACTGCACATTTTCTGTTCGGATAGGTTTCAAATGTTCCAAGCCCCTCAAGGTCAACAACACGGAAATGATCAAAAAGATTTTTAGCTTCTATAATTTTACCTTCTTTGATATATTCTCCAGAAGCCATAGCTGATTTCATCAGTCCTTTTGGATTCCACGAAAACTTGTAACCAAAAGGGTTTCTGTTATCTTCAAATGAAGGTAATCCTGCTCCATAGGAATCAAGACTTATAACTTTGCCACCTTTTCTTTTAATTTCATCAAGTGACTTTTTAATGCCCATGTGATCAATACCTGGATCTTCACCTATTTCGTTTAAGATAATTACATCTGCTTGTTTTGCTTCCTCATCCATAGCTGTTACTTCTGGAATTGTAAAATCTGTATGAATCATGTGCTTTTTGTGCTTGATACATATTTTAGTTGATTCTACCTGATAGGCAGGGGGAATAAAATTTACTACAAGATCTGCCTGAGGAACGAGTTTGTCGAGTTTTTCAAAATCAGAAGCATCCCATTGGATTACAGTCGTATTTCCCCGACCTCCTATTATTTCATGAGCTTTTGATACAGTTCTTGTAGCAATAATTACATGATAATTGCATTTATCCAAAAAATAATCCACTGCTGGTTTAACTACCATACCAGCACCTAATACTAATATTTTCTTTTTGTCCATATATAAGGTTTTTTAATGTTGATAATTTACTGTTATTATTATTATTTAAATTTAAATTTGGGTATCTTCTACTTTATGTTTGCTAAGGTCGGGCTTAAGTTAGTAAGGGATTTAAAGTGAAAATAGTTCAACTTAAACTGAAGTTTGTTTATTGTTAAAATGCTCATATTCTGCACTTAATCCGCCATAAACTATATACATTGTTACCAATTGGCATTTTTCTATTCTTTTTGAGTCGTAAATTCTATATCTCGTCCTTCGGCTCTTTCTTTTTTTACAATGTCTTGTAAGTCAGCTTGAATTGACGATAAAGGAACAATTAATCCATTAACCATTACCATGTCATTAAATGGATTAATTTCTGTCATTTTTTGAGTTGAAAAATCAGAATCATAATATCCCAGTTTAAACATGTCTTTAATCTGTCTTGCTTTGTTTGAAACAGTTGATTTTTTTGTCCCAAAAAATTCACTTATTTGCTCTGCTGTTGCATAAGGTTCAAATGATTTGTCAAATAAAAAATTTATAGAACCAATTGCATGTATTATAGCGGCAGCCCAAATTTCAATTTTTCCACTTTTGAATGGCACATCTCTTTTTCTGCCTAATTTCAGTATTAGTTTTTCACAGAGTTGAGAATAATCATCATCTAATTTTTGGCTACAGAATGAACCTGTCAATTCCAATAATTTCTTTTCTTTATTTTTGATTTCTTCTTTAGTCATATTTTCTATGTTCCGTTGGAATCTTTTTTAATTCTACAATATTATCAAGAAGTCTTTTAAGTGCAATATGGAAATTATTCATATTTGGGAGATTTCCAAAAAACATGTTATCAAGGTTAATATCGTCATATTCTTTCATTTTTTTAATCAATTGGATAGATTTTTCAATGAAATCATTTTCGTCTTTGCAATTACTTGATAATAGTCCAAATTGCAATGTCAAATCATGATTGAACATTTCTGCTTCTATCATTATAGCTCTGTATGTTTCTTCTGATAAATCTCCTGTGTCCATTGTCTCTTTATGCTTGATGTGTGCCGTTTTGCTCGAAGCCGTCTATTAACGAACTGCTAAATATACGCAAAAATAGTAATTTGGGCAAGCACCTCGATGCTATATCCGCTTTTATATCGAGAGTTGTACCAAGGGCAACGAAGGGATAAATGCTCGCCGATAGGCAAATGGCATAGCATCGACGGTAATTGCTTGGAAGCACTGTGATTTTCTTGCCTTGTGTAGCCGTAGGCGGAACAAAAAGCAAAAAATGACTGGCATCAAGCAAAATGTTAGCATTCCAAGTATTTATTTGTTATTCAATTCCTAATTTTTTTATTTGCTCTCTAATTTCATTAGGACTTGGCAGTTTGTCTTTTATTTCTTGTGATAACTCATATTCAGCTACTCCTATCGGTCGATTTGATGTTCTCAAAGCGTATTCAACTGTCAAATTATTTTTGTCTGCACACAGTATAATCCCGATTGATGGATTCTCATCAGGTTCTTTTTCTGTATCGTCCAATATTTCAAGGTAGAAGTTTAGTTTTGAGATAAATTCAGGTTCAAATTTTACTGTTTTTAGTTCTATTGCAACAAGACATTTTAATTTACGATGATAAAACAGCAAATCAATAAAATATTCGTCTTCATCAAGTTGTATTTTATATTGATTGCCGATAAATGTAAATCCATAACCAAGTTCTATTAATAAATCACGAATATTAGCAACTAACATGTTTTCCATTTTTCGCTCTAAAACAGGTTTTGTCAATCCAAGAAATCCAATATTATAAGAACTTTTTAAACTTTCATTTGCCTGTTCTGCAAGATGTTCTGGTAACATTTCATTAAAATTAGATAATTTGGGATTTTTTATATGATATTCGTAAGCATTTCCTTTAATCTGATTTATCAAAACAGCTCTACTCCATGCCATATTATTTGTTGCTTTCAAATAATATTCACGTTCATTCGTTTTTTTTACTTTTTGAAGAATATGAATATTTTGTCCCCAAGGTATTTGTAAAGCATAGCTTAATAAAACAGGTTTGCTTTCGTATTCAAGATAAAACTGTCTCATATATTGTAAATTAGAAACAGAATATCCTTTTAAATTATCATAAGTCTTATTCAAATCTTTTGAAAGTTGTTTAATTACAGAACTTCCCCAACCAAATTTTTTCTGTCGTTCAATTATTAATTTTCCATTGTTGTAATTTAGTTAGATAAGAGTTGAGTTTATCATCCTTGATGCTTTAACCCTTGCCTTTTCAATGTTTGCAACAATGTCTTTTAATAAGTTTTTTATAATCTGTGCCTATTATTTCATTCATTTTATTTGTAAATTACCAACAAGTGTTGGTGTTTTTCGATTTTGCAACAAATATACCAACACTTGTTGGTGTATTTAAGATGATATCATTTTGTTGATTATTTTTTATTTTTCCCATTCTTTTTCGAATCCCATTTTGAGGTATGCTTTTTCTTTTTCATTTAATTCACGATTTTTGAATTTAGAAAATATTACTAATTACTATTTATTATTGGGCTGACGCAAGCTATTCACTATTCACCAATCACCATTTTATTGATAATTGACCCGACGGTGGCTGTAGCCGTCCGCCTAACGCACTTGTGGTTTTTTATAGACTTGGCTGAACAGGGTTTATCAGTAGTTCCAACTAAAATAGCATGTGCGATTGTTTTTAAATCATTCTTTTTCAAGATATTTTTCAATAATTGAAGAGCGGAAATCGTTTATTTTCATTCCACCATAACCATTCGTTTTTTCATTAATACAATTTATTACAAATTTTTGTTTTTTTTCACGTGTCCCAAAATTATAATTACTTGGGATGTTCCATTCTACTCGTGTTTCAATTCTTTTTTTATCGCTTGTAATCCTATTTTCTCCGTTTATTGTATCTTGAACAAACATAGCAAATTCTTGGTTTTTGTCATTTGCATCAGGATATGAAATGGTATAGGTTGGGTCAGCATTAAATAATAAATCGCCTAATTCTTTTCTATCAAGTTGTGTAAGTTGTTGAATTAAGCTGTCTTCGTCCATGTTTAAATTTTTGCAAAGTCTTTCTTTTAAATATTCTACTTCCCACTGGTTAGATTGAAACTTATCAGAACGTGCAAAATTTAAAAGTCCGTGATAAAACGCTTTTATTATTTGTTGTCTTTTAATATTTACCTTTATAAAAACATTTTTGTCTTCGTATGCATCGGAAATAATCAAAGTTTCGCTGTCCCAACTTACACGCTCAAAATCAAACTTTATTTCGTTACCTTCATTATCGTATTGAAATGATGTTTGTTGAACACCAATTGAAATAGCTTCTAGCCAATGTTTTAAGTCTGGCATAGGGTCGAATACTTCGGAAAATCGGTCTTCAAAACTTTGTTTTCCAGCAGTTAGTTTATATCGTATCCAACCTGCATCAACTGTATAAAATTCAACTTTCAAAAGTTCTATTTTATTTTTCATGCTACGATTTCATTTTTAAAGTTGCGCAACCGGGTAGCTTCCGCCCCCTAAGAACCGTACTTGCGACTTTCACCGCATACGGCTCAAGCACTTTAAAGGCTAGCTCAGCTAAGAGTAACCCGTTTTTTCGTTGTTTTACTTTCTAAAATTACAGTTTTTTGT
>DAOVUO010000420.1 GCA_030632545.1 Bacteroidales bacterium | reverse complement strand
TCATGGAAAATAATATGAGTTTGTATTTGATGATAGGTGGCACAGTATTGTTTGTGCTTATACTTGTATTTGGCTTAATTGTTAGTGCTTGTAGTCCGAATGAGCAAAATAAAGCAACAAATTCTGGTGAAGCTATAGAGAAAAGCAAAGTTGAAACTAAGAGTTTAGCCGAAATCTTGCCTGTACTTGCTCAAGAGAGCGATGAACGATATTATAAGAATGGTATTCTTGAATTAAATCTTTTGCCTGCCGAAGTAGGAATTGGTGAACATGAGCCTTTGTTAGAGGCACTTTTCCCTAATGGAGTAATAACTATTGCTGATGCTACGGAGCTTATTGATGCTTTTAATATTGAGTATGAAGGCAAAAAGTATAGCGTAGCACTTACTTATGGTTCTGCTCAGGACGCTTCTTTTGTTTTGGATAAGATATATGTTTTTGAAGAAGAATTTACCTTAGACTTATTAAATGAAATTTTATAAAATATTAATATCATGGAAAATAATATGAGTTTGTATTTGATGATAGGTGGCACAGTATTGTTTGTGCTGATACTTGTAGGAATGTATAATGGCATGGTACGTAAGCGCAACGAAGTGGAAAATTCGTTTGGAGGAATAGATGCAATGCTTAAAAAACGTTATGATTTAATTCCGAATTTAGTAGCAACAGTTAAAGAGTACATGAAGCACGAAGCTGGTGTATTAGGCGAAATTACTGAATTAAGAGCTAAAGCAACATCAGGTAATTTAAGTTCCGATGATAAAGTTGTGTTAGAGAATCAATTGTCGAGTAAAATGGGTGGAATAATGGTGGCTGTGGAAAACTATCCTGATTTAAAAGCAAACACAAGCTTTTTGCAGCTACAAGGTTCTTGGAACGAAATTGAGGAGCAAATTTCCGCTGCTCGTAGGGCATTTAACTCGGCTGTAACTATTTATAATAATGCCGTAGAGGTTTTTCCTTCAAATATTATTGCTTTAATTTTTAGCTTTAAACGTAAGCATGTATTCGAAATTCAAGAATCGGAACGACAGAATGTAAGTGCTAAAAATTTATTTAGTTAGGATGAAATTGTGTAATAACCAGAACTTTGCCAAAGGTTTTTTTTAAGAAAATAGAAAGTATAAGTTATACTTCAATTTTTAACAAGAAGCTTTGTCGAAGTTTAATTAAGTCCAATCATTAATAGCAAAAAAATGAGAAAAGAAGAAGACTTTAAAGCGTATTTTGATAGTAAGTTGTTTCCTTATTTAAAGGAGTTTGATAAAAAGCGTAAACCTTTAGTTCTTATAAGATTGCTTAATTGGGCAATACTAATTGCTTTATTTCCTGCTGCTTTTTTTATTACTGATTATAATCGTGGTGATGCTACTTGGGTTTTAGCTTTACTGCCTTTTGTTGGTGGAATGATATTCCTGGGTATAAAACGTAATAAATGCAAAAAACGTTTTCGGCATGAGTATAAGAATAATGTAATTAATGAGATTGTTAAAATGATTGACCCTAATCTTAGTTATGATTATCAATCTCGAATTAGCGATAGTGAGTTTTATAATAGTCAAATATACGGACAGTCACCCGACAGGTCGAAGGGCGAGGATTTGGTTCATGGAAAATTAGATAAAACTGAGATAATGTTCTCAGAGTTACACTTGGAGTATAAAACTGAGAGTACTGATTCAAATGGAAATAGACAAACTACTTGGCATACTATTTTTAAGGGAATTTTCTTTATTGCCGATTTTAATAAGCATTTTAAAACCCAAACTGTTGTATTGCCAGATGGTTTGGAGAAATTATTGGGCAAATTTGCTCGTAAGTTGCAGAAAATGAGTACACGAAAAGGAAAACTTATTCAGCTAGAAGACCCTGAGTTTGAAAAGTACTTTAGAGTATATGCCGAAGATGGAATTGAAAGCCGTTATATATTGTCGCCAGCATTAATGAAGCGTATTACTGAGTTTAGGAAAAAAAGTGGTATTCCAATGGCACTATCTTTTGTCGATTCAAAAATATATATTGCTTTACCAATTCGTAAAAACTTGTTTGAACCTCGTATATTTAAAAATAATTATTCTTATAAGTTTATTAAGGAAAGTTTTATCTATTTAATGCTTTTTACAAGTATTGTTGAGGAAATGAATTTAAATACACGTATTTGGACTAAGGAATAAGCCAATTGCATCCGTCTTTTTTGTTAGTAAAGTAGAAATATGATACGAATAATAATTTTATTAAAAAACTAATCGAAATGATAGTGCAGGGTAATTAATAAACTGAGACGGCATTTTTTTGTTTATTGCTATAGTTTGCTGTTTAGTAGGTTTATGTAGTTGTGGCACAAAATAAGCTAATAATGCACCAAAAGCATAGCCCGTTATAATATCGCTAGGAAAGTGCATTCCAGCATTATAACGTTCCAATCCTGTCCAGGCTGGTACTAAGGCAGCTATACCCCAAACTATTGGTCGCCATTTACTATCAGGATAATAATCGGAAAATACTTTGGCTACAAAAAAAGAATTTGCAGCGGAAATTGAGGCATGGCCAGAAAAGAAAGATTTTCGTGTATTTAGCTCAAGCTTTTTTTCAAGTGGTGCTTCTAAATTATACGCATAAGGTCGAGTTCTCTTTGCAGAGGATTTTACTATTTCTGTTCCCATTGCGTTAATCAGATTAAGTTCAAACCACATTAATGCAAGTGTAGATGCTTGAGAGGCAAAACTATTATTCTCGCTTGCATTTTCCAAAGAGAAAGCTAATGTGGATAAAGCTGCTATACCAAAAGAACCTAATAGTCCAACATCGCTTCTTAAGGCAGCGTTTACTGAATAGTTATTTGTTGCACTTTTATCAAAACTGTTAATTTTAGTTTTACTCAAATTAGTAATATCATACTCAGTTAATGGACTTATTTTTTTATTTAATCTTAAATCAATAGCTACAAGCACAAAACTTGCTCCTACAAGGCTTGCATCAGTTTTTAAATCCAAGGAATAAGGTGCTTTGGTTTGAGCATTTAATTTAAATACCGAAATAAGGGCAAAAAACAAGAGTACGTGTGTTTTCATTTGTTTGTAATTTGTGCCTGTGTTTATTATTTGCATTGCCAGCGAAATTAGAATCTCTACTCACCAAATTGCTAGTGGAACCTGTTTTTTATTAAAGTTAGCTTTCTAAATTAGAAATAAATTTAATGAAATTTTCTGCCAACTCTATGTATTCAATGTTTTTTATGTTTGTTCTTGATTTAATG
>DAOVUO010000216.1 GCA_030632545.1 Bacteroidales bacterium | reverse complement strand
TTAGCTTAATAAGCAGTTGAATAATATAATTGACATTGATTTCATCACGATGGATTAATTCTAATTCAAAATCAACATCTTCCAAAACCGAAACTTTTTCCTTTTGGCGGTCGCTTTTTACTTTATCGTAAAGGTCGAGATATTTACTTCTATAGTCCACAAAAAGCTGCTCGCTCATTGCTAGGTCGTCCCATTTAAAATCGGCAAATGTTGTGAGAATATTTTTTACTCGCATTATTTCACGAAATGCAGTAATAAATTTCAATTGCTCTTTTTCGCTTTCTAGTTCATTTACACTGTCTACGGTAGGTGTAATTTTTTCCAACTCATTAAATGCTTCGCCAAATTTATTTATATATTCTTCGTAAGGTTTCATTATTATTACTTCAATCGCTTCTTTATTGCTGAATAAAGTAATGGCATCGTCTGTAGCTTTTTTTAGATTACGAAAAACAATAATATTACCCTGTGATTTTTGTTCGTTAATAATTCGGTTGGTTCTTGAATACGCTTGAACTAGTCCGTGATATTTCAAGTTTTTATCCACATACAAGGTGTTGAGCGGTGGACTGTCAAAACCTGTAAGAAACATATTTACAACTAGTAAAATATCAATCTTTCGCTCTTTTACTTTTTTTGAAATATCGTTGTAATAATTGTAAAATGATTGGCTGTCTTTGGTTGTAAAATTTGAACCAAACATTTTATTATAATCCTCAATAAACTCGTCCAATTTTTCTCTACTATGAGAATTAATGATGAATGACGAATTATGAATTACGTTATTATTGGAATAATAAGCTACTTGTGGTTCGGCAGCAATATTTATTTTGTCATTCGTAATTCCTGTTTCGTAATTATTCGGATAATCTCCATTTGCATCAGCATCATCTTCGTTGGCAACATAAGAAAATATTGTGGCAATTTTCAGATTGTGCTTGCCTTCTTCTTTTTTACGTTGTAAAATATCGTAATATTTTATCAAGGTTTTTATACTACTCACAGCAAACATTGCAGTAAATTCCTTGCTGTGCGTTTTTCGGTTATGATTGTCGAGAATATAATCGGTGATTTTTTCCAAACGCTCGGGCGATTCCATTAATTCTTTAGTGTCGATGTCTTCAACTTCAATGTCAATTTCGGTAGCACTGTTTTTCTTTTTGTATCTGCCCACATATTCAACCGAAAATTTGAGAACATTCTCGTCATTTATGGCATCGGTAATTACGTATTTGTGCAAGGCATCGCCAAATAGCTCTTTGGTGGTTCGTTTTCCTAAGTCGTTTTTAAAAGCATTTTCAGCAAAAATAGGTGTTCCTGTAAATCCGAAAAACTGTATATTATTGAAAAATGATATTATCCGCTTATGCGTTTCGCCAAATTGTGAACGATGGCACTCATCAAAAATAAAAATCAATCGCTTGTTTTGTAGCGTAGTACCTGTGCGGTTAGCACCCATTTTTGACAAATACTGCTTTTTACTAATGGCAGTATTTAGTTTTTGAATGGTGGTAACAATGAGTTTTGTATCGTCAGAAAATTGTTTTACTAAAGCTTTGGTATTATCTGTTCCATCAACACTACCTTTACTAAAACTGTTAAATTCTTTAGTGGTTTGAAAATCTAAATCTTTGCGGTCAACCACAAAAATCACTTTTTCTACTTCGGGCATATTCATTATTACCTGACTAGCTTTAAACGAAGTCAATGTTTTTCCCGAACCTGTGGTGTGCCAAATGTAACCGTTTTTATTGCTATTTTTCACTCTGTCAATAAGTGCTTCAACAGCAAAATATTGATAAGGACGAAGCACCATTAATATTTTATGTGTTTCGTTTAGCACAATGTATTTACTAATCATTTTAGAGATATGGCAAGGCTCTAAAAAATCACTTGTAAATCCGTTTAGAATATTTGTCTGTCGCTTGTTTTCCTTGTCTGTCCAGAAGAAAGTTTGTTTAAACGATTGTCGGCGATTATTGGCGTAATATTTTGTATTTACACCATTACTGATAACAAAAATCTGAATGTATTGGTATAATGCCGAATTTGAACCAAAAGAATGACGTTGATAGCGATTGATTTGGTTAAATGCTTCTTTAAGCTCTAAACCTCTACGTTTTAGCTCTATTTGAACCAATGGCAAACCATTTACCAATAAGGTAACATCGTAGCGGTTTTTGTATTTCCCATCAATGCTAACTTGCTGTGTAACTTGATATTGATTTTGACACCAATGTTCTGTATTTAGAAATTCAAAATATAAATTATCGCCATTATCACGAATAATATGTTGTTTTTCACGAAGTGTTTTAGATTTTTCAAATACTGAGCCTTTGGAAAGAATATTCATTAGCTTTTTAAATTCAGTTTCGGAAAACGAAATCGCATTGTGTTTTTCTAATTGTTGCTTTAGGTTGGCAATTAGTGCGGTTTCGTCCTTTATTTCCACCAAAGTGTAAGCCAATTTTTGAAGTTGAGTAACCAATTGGTTTTCGAGTATTTGTTCTGGTTGTGTAGCCATAAATTATTTGCAATAATATTTTTGTTTTGGGCTATTAGGTTTGTCGGAATACAACAATAACAAAAGTCCTTTTTCTGTCATTGGGTTTAGTATTGTTTTTATAAAATGTCCTCGATTTTTTATTCCAACGTAGTCTTGTATTTCTTGTCTTGTTCTTGCATGTTTACAAAACTCTAAAATATTTAACTTGCTGATATTGTTATTTTTATCTTGCATGGTAGCTTGTACGGTAGCTTGTACGGTAGCTTGTTTCAAAAACTCAGAATGAATAGGAATTTCTACAATAAAATGTCTTCTATGAGGTTGAGTAACCAATTGGTTTTCGAGTATTTGTTCGGGTTGTGTAGCCATAAATTATTTGCAATAATATTTTTGTTTTGGACTATTAGGTTTGTCGGGATACAACAATAACAAAAGTCCTTTTTCGATCATTGGATTTAGTATTGTTTTTATAAAATATCCTCTGTGTTTTGTTCCAACATAATCTTGTATTTCTTGTCTTGTTCTTGCATGTTTACAAAACTCTAAAATATCTATATTGCTGATATTGTTCTTGTTATCTTGTACACTAGCTTGTGCACTAGCTTGTGCACTAGTTTGTTTCAAAAACTCAGAATGGATAGGAATTTCAGTAATAAAATGTCTTCGGTGAGGCTCATCAGTATCATAAATTGCATTGTCTGAACCATTATCAATTAATGCTTTTTTTATAGTTGGGATTCCTGTTCCACGACCTTCTGTTAGTCCTAATTCTTTTAGAAATTCGCCTATTCTTCTGTTGCGGTATCGCCTTGCTCTTACAATTCCTTTGTCAAAATCTTGTTGAGATAAAGAAGGATCTATTCCGTTATAACTGATAATTTCTATTGCTGATGGTAAGATTCTAATCTCAATAGGTTCTTGTAATTCGTAATTTTTATGATAAACTGCATTAGATAAGGCTTCTTCAATTGCACTAAACGGATAGTTTATTATTGTATCGGATTTTGCTTTATCACTATATTTAATCACCTTATTTTTTATTACAGTAGCTCGAATATATGCAAGCACATCAATAAGTTGCTGTTGAATAGAACCTGTAAATATTTTTTCGTTAAATTCTTTGCCTGCCAAGCCATTGGGGAATTCAACCAAATCTATTTGAGCGCCTTTAAAATACTTTTGAGGTTTTTTTGTAAACATTAGCAAGCCAACATTTTTAGGAAACAAATGTTCGTCTGCACCTTGTGATAAGTTCATTTTTTCAGCTAATTCAGTAACCGACAAATTTGTACTTTCTTTATGCAATTTGCTTTTTGTGAAAAATAAGTGTTCTCGCATTAGCGGAATACTCAATTCCTTAACACTTACTTGCGAATTTACTCTATCATCAAAAGGTATTTTGGCTGTAAGTTGAATTAACTCTAACTCTTGCTCTCGATTAGGAACAATACTACTCGAAAATTGTCTTATTCTATAATTATAGATTTTCTTTTTTGCAAGCACATCATCTGGAACTTTGTACGGACGGTTTGTGCCTGCTGGCGACCAGATAACTAAAACTTGTTTATCATCAATATCTTCTAACGACAGACGAGGTGCATACGATGGTTGAATTAAATTGCAGTAAGAAATCAACTCTTTTTGTACTTTTTCAAATTTGTTACTATCAAAGCCTTTTACAGGTCTTATTGCTTTTCCATTTTTTTCTTCTACACCAATAACGATATAACCGCTACCTTCGTTTTCAAAATCGTTAGCAAAAGCACCTACCGAACGCATAATTGGTGTTGGATTCCACCCTTCTTTAAATTCCATTCGAGTGCCTTCAACTACACTTCCCGACAATAAACTCTCTATATTTATTAATATGCTCATTGCTTCTTATTTTATTAATTTTCTGCGTTCTAATCTTTCTTTTGCTTCAAGTACTGCTTGTTGTAGCTTTTGTTCTAAAATGTTTTTAGGCGGCAAATCGGTCCAATATTCTGCTACCATTATGCCATCTTTGTGCATTTCTAATAATTCAATTTGCTCTTTGCTTGTTTCGGTACAAAGAATTAATCCTATTGGCTCGTTTTCTCCCTCCTGTTTTTCATATCTATTTAACCATTTCAGATATAATTCCATCTGACCTTTATACATTGCTTTAAATTTACCTATTTTAAGCTCAATAACCACCAAACGTCTTAGCTTACGATGAAAGAATAACAAATCTAATTTAAAATCATCGCCATCTATTATCATTCTTTTTTGACGTTCTACGAAAGTAAAACCTTTACCTAATTCTAAAATAAACTTCTCTAATTCTACTAAAATTGCTTCTTCTAAGTTCTTTTCAAGAAAATCGTCTTTTAGTTTAAGGAAATCTAATAAATACGGGTCTTTAAAAATATTTGTGGTTTCGCTTATTTGTGTTGATAATTGTGTGTTTGCAATAGCTGCTCTTTCGTAGGCTTTTTTACTTTTTTGTATTCTAAGTTCTCTTACGCCCCACAATTCATCAACAATTTTATTTGCATAAAACATTTTAGCCTCTTGTGTTTTTAATGCGAATAACTCTATAAAATGCGACCATGTCAATTGTGTAGACAGTGTCGACACAATTGACATATTTGCGAATTGCTCTGCAAACTGTATCATTCTGCGCAAGTTACGAGCCTCAAAATTACTGCCATATTTATCTACCAATTGTGTAGATAGCGACGACACAATTTGTTTTCCGTACTCCGCACGTTTTTCTTGAAGAACAAATTCGTTTATATGCTTGCCAACTTGCCAAAACAAAAAAGTAAGTGTACTGTTTGCCTGAATAGCAACTTGCTCCTTGCTTTTTTCTATTAAAAGAGAAATTTCTTTGAACAAATCTTGTTCTTGTATTGCTATTTTATCTAATTTACCATTCATAATTAATAATTGAGAATTAGTTAAACAAACATTTGCTGCAAAAGCCCTTTTTTGTAATGCTCGCTTTGGGCTATTTGGCTTGCCGCTTTGGCTATTTTTGTATCAATGGCGGTCAGAAAATTGGCGATGCGGG
>DAOVUO010000562.1 GCA_030632545.1 Bacteroidales bacterium | reverse complement strand
ATTGATAGTGACTTATTAGACGAACGATTTTAGTAGAAAGTAGAAAGAAAATCAGCAAGCAATCTTGATTAACTTACTGAAACACATTACGATACAGAATGATTGGTAAATGATTTGTATATTTAATATCTATATACAACGGCATTTATATTCATTCCTGCGCCTACAGAAGCAAACAAAATTATATCGCCCTTTTTTAGTTCATGCTTTTCAATTTCGCCTTTGCTTACCATATCAAATAGTGTTGGTACAGTGCCCACTGAGCTATTCCCTAATTTATGAATACTCATAGGCATTATGTTCTCTGGTGGTGTTTGTTTATATAGCTTAAAAAAGCGCTTAATCATAGCTTCGTCCATTTTTTCGTTAGCTTGATGAATAAATACTTTTTTTATTTCCGAAATATCTACGCCTGATTTGTCTAAAGCATCTTTCATTGCACTCGGAACCTTAGATATTGCATATTCGTAAATTTTTCGGCCATGCATTTTTATGTAGCGAACTTTTGGGTCAGCATCTACAGCATTTGCTTTTCCTAAGTACAAATAATATGCTTCGTCCAAAGTATCGGTACGTACACTTGTTGAAAGTATTCCTGAACCTTCAGAATCCTCTTTTGCCTCTAATATACAAGCACCAGCACCATCTGAATAAATCATAGAATCACGTTCGTGAGGAGCTACTACTCTCGAAAGTGTTTCAGCACCAACTACTAAACATTTTTTTGCTTGGCCTGCTTTTATATAGGTGTCGGCAATTATTAGACTTTGTAGCCATCCTGGGCAACCAAAAATTATGTCGTAAGCTACACACGAGGGATTTTTTATTTTTAATCCATGTTTTACCCTAGATGCGATGCTTGGTAAAAAATCACTTTGTATATGCCCATGTTTAACATCCCCAAAATTTGAACCAACAACTATTAAATCAAGTGTTTCTGGGTCTATTCCCGAGTCTTTTATTGCTCGTTGTGCTGCCACAATGGCTAAATCTGAAGTCACTTGGTCTTTCTCAGCATAGCGACGTTCTTCTATTCCGGTTATTTCTTTAAATTTATGTATTAATTCTTTATTAGTGTATGGATAGTGTTCTCCATTGGGTTGTAAAAATTCATGTGATTCAAATTCCGAATTTGGCATATTTACACTAGGAATAATGCTTCCTGTTCCTGTAATAACTGAAGATAAATTTGTCATAATTTCTTTTTTGTTCAAAAAAATAAAACAACAAAGAAAGGCATTCTTTATTAAATATCAATGCTTTACTATACATGCATAGTAATTTTCTAAAGGTATAAAATCTGAAAATTGAGTATAAAAGTGCAAATTGGGAGGTTTGGAGGCGTTTTCGACTATCAAGTTGGAGAAAATTGCCTTAATTCCGTTGTAGATTGTTTTTTGTTAATTTTTTGTACTTTAAAAAAAGAGGCTAATTGTACATTTACAAATCAGCCTCTTTAACAGCATACGAAAATTTATGAATCAATATCTATTTTATTTTTAATTAAGTTTAGTTCTGATTGAAGTTTCGAAATATGACTAATAATAT
>DAOVUO010000246.1 GCA_030632545.1 Bacteroidales bacterium | reverse complement strand
GTATCTGTATAAGTTTTGAAAATGAACTTACTCTTTTCTTTTTTTCATCCTATTTTGATAATGCAGTGAATTGCCCTGCTCGCCCCAAGCAATTTCATCGCCAGCCATATCAATCCGTGCAACTAAACAATCCAAGCATTCATCTGCGCCTTCGTCGGTACAAGGTTTGTTTTCATACAACAAATAATCTTTCCTATTTAAACTAGGAGTAATATTTGGCATAATAACATTTGCACCTAACTGTATTGCTTTTTCGCGCCCAACAGGGTCAATTGCTTGCAAAGCAGTGGCAGCAGCAATATTAATTTCGGGCATCATAATACGTAAAATAGCAATCATATTTAAACTTGTCAAAAAGCGCTCATTTAACGACGGCAATTCTTTACAGTGCTTAAAAAGAGGCGTTTGCTCATGTTCAATAAAAGGTCCCATTCCTACCATATCAATATCAAAAGCTTTAAAAAAAAGCAAATCATCGGCTAAATCATTTAAAATTTGATAAGGTGACGAAATCATTACTCCAGTACCTGTTTGATAACCAATTTTTTGTAGATTTTTAAGACAGGCTAAGCGTCTGTCAAATGAATGTTTTGAATTATTTGGATGTAGTTTTTCGTATAAATCTTTATTCGAAGCCTCAATTCTCAGTAGATAACGATTTGCACCTAAATCGAACCATTTTTTATACACTTCGGTTTTTTGCTCGCCAACAGAGAGCGTAATTCCAAGTTCGCCATTACATATTTTTGCAATATCAACTAATAAATCATTTATAAAATTGATAAACTCGTCATCTTCACGCTCACCAGCCTGCAAAACAATTGAAGCATATTTGTTATTATATGCAAATTTAACGGCCTCTAATATAGAGTCTTTTTGAAGCAAATAGCGATTTACTTTATTATTAGCAGCACGAATACCGCAATACAAACAATTTTTATGACAAATATTAGAAAATTCTATTAATCCACGAAAATAAGTCTTTTTACCAACAAATTTTTCTTTAATTATAGCAGCTCTAAGAAAAAGCTTACGTTGTTCATCACCTCGTAAAGCTAATAAATACATAAGTTCCTCTTTCGTAAACTCTGCTTGATTCAATATTTCGGTTAAATTGAACATTTTCACTCTATTAATTTCACTCAAAATTAGCGTTAAATTTTATTCAAGCAAATGAGAAAAATCACAAAAGGAATATATGCTCTACATTTTATATCGAACCGTTATCATGTAAACGACTATAAATTTTAGTAGAATGCTAATTGTTCGGCATTGTTTACTCCCGAATAAATTGGGTATATTAGCTTAAATCCGCAAGACCTGACAGATTTTTGTTGATAACGAGTTTGTTATTAGATGTTTCAGTTTGCCTAGTAAGCGAAATCTGTCAGGTCTGCTCGTTTGAAAATCCAATTACTTTTTACAAAAACATCCCAAGGACAATCTATTTTACTATTTTAGCTGTTGTTTAATACTTTTAGTAATTTCCGATTTTATATCGCCAGTATGTTCAGTGGTTTTTTTTTCGATTAACATTATTTTGCATTCCTCATTGGACGAAACTCTATGCATAATGCCCTTTTTTACAATAAATACATCACCAGTTTTCATTGTAAAATTTTCTTGTCCTTCAATTTCGAACAAAAGGCTGCCTTCAACAATGTAAAATAATTCGTCTTCATTTTTGTGATTATGCCATGGAATTTTGTCGCCTTTTATTATTGCTAGCTTTAAATAAGTATCGTTAATTTCTCCAATTATTTTTGGCGAAAAATATTCCTTAATGTCTTTAAATTTGTCTTTTATGTTCATAATTTTTGTGTTATGCTCCTTATGGAATATTTCTAAATTAGTAGTATTAGTAAAAAGTTTATTTTAGGATCTATACTCATATCTATATGCATTATGTACGCCTTTTATTTTTTTTAGGGCTTTTAGCAAAATGTTTAAATGTTCAGTATCAAACACATTTACCGAAATTTCGCCTTCAAACATATTATTTTCGTTAGTGTTGATGTTTATAGCTGTCATATTCAGCTTTTTATTGCGTGTAATAAGCGTAGTAATGTCGGAAACTACTCCCATTGTGTTTTCGCCTACTACTTTAAGTTTTGCACTAAATTGTTGTGAGTTTGATTCTTTCCATCTTGCTTTTACCATTCTGTATGGGTAACGATTAAGCATATCGTGTGCATTTGGGCAATTTGCTTTATGTATTTTAGTGCCTTTGTTTACTGTAACAAAGCCAAAAATACTGTCGCCTGGAATTGGGCTGCAGCATTTAGCTAAATGGAACTCTATTCCGCTGAGTTTATCGGAAATATAAAGAAAATCATTATCCTTTTTATTTTCTTTTTCGCTTGCTAGTTCTTTTAGTTTGTCTATTGCACTAACTAAATTTTGTTGCCCTGGTTCAATAAGTAAGCTGTGTAGTAATTTTTCGGAAATTTGTAATGTGTTTTCTTGTAATTGGCTTAAAATTTTCAAATTACTGTTTATTTTGAAATGATTTCGCAGTTTTCCTAAAATTTTATCACGATTTGGTAAATCTATTCCTTGGTTTTTGCTTTTAAGCACTTCAATTTTTTGGTCTAATAATATTTTTCCTTCTTCTGCTTTTTTATGAATTTCGTTATTTAAATAGCGTTTAATTCGGCCTTTTGTACTTGGTGATGCAACAAAATTTAACCATTCTGCTTTAGGTTTCTGAGTTTTAGAATTTAAAATTTCTACTTTATCGCCATTTTTAAGTTGGTATTTAAGGCCTTCCATTATACCATTAATTTTTGCTCCTGTGCATTGTTCGCCAACACGTGTATGTATTGAGTAAGCAAAATCAAGAACTGTGGCAGTTTTCCTGAGTTTTTTAATTTCGCCTTTAGGAGTAAAAACAAAGATATTATCGCCGTAAAGCTCTTTTTTTTCCTCAGATTCTTCTGTTGATTCCTCTGGATTTTCTAAAACTGCTCTAATTTCATCGAGCCAATCTGTATGTCCATTTTCGCCTTTTACTTCCTTGTATTTCCAGTGTGCAGCCTGACCTTTTTCTGCAATATCGTCCATTCTTCTGGTTCTAATTTGGACTTCTACCCATTTGTTATCGGGACCTAAAACTGTGGTGTGTAATGATTCGTAGCCACTAGCTTTTGGACTCGAAATCCAGTCTCTAAGTCGTTTTGGACTTGGTGTCCACACATCTGTAATCATTGAATAAACATTCCAGCACGCACTTTTTTCTTCTGAATCATGTGTAAATTCATTGTCAATAATTATACGGACGGCAAATAAATCGTAAATTCCTTCAAATTCAACATTTTGCTTTTTTATCTTATTCCAAATTGAATGAATTGATTTTGGACGGCCTTTAAGTTCGGCAATAATTAATTTTTCGTTGAGTGCATTTTTTATTGGCTGAATAAAGCTTTTAATGTATTCGTTTCTATTTTTTTTAGTTTCGTCCAATTTTTTGGCAATAAATTGATACATTTTCGATTCAAGGATTTTCATGGAAAGTTCCTCAAATTCGGTTTTTGTTTTGTATAGCCCAAGTTGATGAGCTATTGGCGCATACATGTAATATGATTCACGACTATAAGCCAATTTTTCTTTTGAATCCAGATTTTTTAAATTTCTGGAAATATATAATTGCTTCGCTAATAGTATCAAGATAATACGCATATCATCTGATAGATTTAAAAAAAGCTTTCTGAAATTCTCTGCTTGATTTAAGTAATATTCGTTGGCCGTAATAGCATATTTTTTTGCTCTTTTTGATTTTTCAGCCAATATTTGAATATCTGTACTAAAATCTTTGTCAAAAACAGCATGAGTATCTAGTTCTTCAATTTGAAGTAAGCCTTTAATTATGGTCGCAATATTCTTATTTGTAGTGTGTTCTATATGTTTAAGTGTAATATTATCGTTTTTCACTGCTTCATATTGTAGAATAGCCAAAACTGAGGATGCTCCCATACCAATTTCTTCTACTGCTATAATTGCAATGTCTAATACACTACATAAGAAAGAGTTTTGCGAAAAGTCACATTTTTTATCATTATATGCTTTACTAATATTCTGAATGCTTATTTTTATCAAATTTAATTTATCGGGAGTAAAATAATGCACACCGACTTTTAGAAGTTTTTCGAATTTTTTTTGCTCTACTTCAGATAAGAGACTGGTTAATTCATTCATAAGTAAATTTTAACTTAAAACTTAGCACTCGAAACTTAACTAAGTATTCTTCTTAATACTTTTCCTTTCATCATAAACCAGACAAATAGACTGATTCACAATAGTTTGTGACTTCGTAAAGTAGAAAAAACACCTCAAATAGTTTTATTCAAATAGAAGTTTTTCAACAAATATTTTATAATCTTTCATTGATCTCGATATTACATCTTTTGCTGTTTCACAGTCGTATACATGAGTAATTTCACAATTTCGTTGCTCTCCAGGCATGTCTTTATAAGTCAAAAAGTAGTGTCTTAGTCGTTCAATTACAGCTTGTGGTACATCAGATATATCTTGATAACTACCATATAGTGCATCGCCAGCTAAAACAGCAATTATTTTATCATCGGCCTCATTATCATCAATCATTCTAAGGCCACCAATCGGCCTAGCTAATGCAATAAAATCACCATGCGAAATTTCTTTTTCTGTTAGTAAAACAATGTCCAAGGGGTCACTATCGCCAACAATATCGGGTCTGTCTAGTGCTGTACAGCTTTTTTCTGCTAAATTTTCTCCACAATATGTTTGTGGTATAAAACCATAAAGAGCAGGCAGAATAGAGGAGTATTTTTGCGGTCGGTCGATTTTTAAAAAACCTGATGCTTTATCAATTTCGTACTTTACCGTATCGCTTGGTACCATTTCTATAAAACTCATTATAAAATTAGGTGCTTTATCGCCAATATCAACACCGTGCCAAGGGTGACTTTTGTAGCGTAATCCCATTAGCTTTCCTATGGGATCATAATTTTTTGAACTCATATTTTAGTATTTGTATTGGTTGATATGTTAATGCCGCGTTAAAATTTAAGTTAAACTACTGAATATATAGCAGTTATGCTTAATGAATTTATTTTTTTGCAAAAAAAATCGTTTTTATTGTTTTTCACTTAATTCG
>DAOVUO010000536.1 GCA_030632545.1 Bacteroidales bacterium | reverse complement strand
GGAATATTTCCTATACCACGCCAATTTCTATCCGAAATCTCAAAAATTTTAAATATAGTGCTTTTTGCATTTGGCGTTCCTTTGTCCTGAACTACTCTTTTATAAGCATTTTCAAGCTTATAAGTGCCAGATTCTAACTGCTTTACAGTTTGCAAAATCCCAGCCAATAAATCTACAGGCTCAAAACCTGTAATAACTACCGGACGTTTATATTCCTCTACAATTGGGGCATATTCACCAGTTCCCATAACTGCACACACATGACCAGCAGCCAAAACTGCATCAACAGTTGATTCATCGTCGTTAAAAATGGCTTCTAAGGCTGGCGGAACTAAAACATGAGAGGTTAGTATAGAATAATTTGTCAATTTCATCATTTTAGCCTGAATTACAGATAATGCATTTGCTGGAGCAGTAGTTTCAAATCCTACAGCAAAAAAAACCACCTCTTTATCAGGCATACCTTGTGCTAATTTAACTGCATCAAGTGGTGAGTACACAATACGAATATCTGCCCCACCTGCTTTGGCTTCTAATAAGCTTTTCTCTGAGCCTGGTACACGCAACATATCGCCGTAAGAACACAAAATTACTGATTTTTTTTCGGCTAAATATATAGCCTCATCAATTAGCGAAAGTGGGGTTACACAAACTGGACAACCTGGGCCATGAATCATAGTAATTTCGTCTGGTAATAAATCTAAAATACCATTTTTCACCAAGCTATGTGTTTGTCCGCCGCAAATTTCCATAATTCTCCATTTGCGTGTAACACTTGCTTTTATTTCAGCTAGATATTTTTTCACCAATTCTGGCGAACGAAATTCCTCTATGTATTTCATAATCAAGTTAAAGTTAAATGTATAAAGTAATGCAGACAATTCAAAGTGCAAACAAGTGTGAATGTACTCATAATCAGCAAGCAGTAACTAGCTTCACTTCTTTTTCTCTTTTTCCTCCTGCTCTTCTAATTCAGCATCATACTCTCCCATTTGCTTTAGAAAATTCATTGTTTCTGAAGCCTCCTCTTCATCAATTATGCTAATTGCCACCCCAACATGCACCATTACATAATCTCCAATTTTGGCTTCGGGAACCATATATAAATTTATTTCTTTTTTAATTCCATCAAAATCTACTTTAGCCAAACGAAAAACCTCATCTAATTGATTAGTGATTTCGATTACTTTTCCGGGAATTGCTAAACACATATATTTTCTAGTTTTTAATTTATATTATTTTCTAGGTATACCAATTGTCCATACGATATATTTTCGTCATTTGGTGATAATTGCTTATGAAAATACAGCTTAAACTTTTGAGATAAATGCTCTTGCAATAAATCTACAAGTAAAACATTTTGAAAAACCCCACCGCTAAAAGCAATACTTCTAAAATTTTGCTTATCGGCTATATTTTCAATTATCTTAATCAAAGTATAATGAAACTTAAGTGCTATAACAGACTTATTCTCACTAGCTAAAACATCTTTTATTATTTCGTTAATAATGTTTTTGGTAGATAGACATGTCGCCTCTTTGTAATAATGACTTTTATTAAAATCTAATTCTACCCCACATTTTAATGCTTCATTTTCAAGTTTCATAGCAGCTTCACCTTCAAAACTATTAATATCAGCTATACCAATTAAGGAAGCTACTGCATCAAACAATCTACCAACACTTGACGTTTGTAATGAATTCTCTTTACTCAATAGAAGACAATAATTTTTAAACTCTATTGCTGTAAATTTTCTTTTTACAAAATCTTGCGTTTTATCGCTTTCAAAACACAATGATAAAGCTGGAATTCTTGGCTCCATCGCAAATTTATCAAAAGCAATTTGTGTAAAATAATCAAAATGATAAATTCTTGTCATCGCCCTATTTTGATAAGAAAAAAACTCTCCCCCCCATATTTCGTTATCATCACCCAAGCCAACACCATCCCAAATTACGCCCAAAACTGACTCTAATGAAGTAATTAACCCATTTTCGCCTAATACTGCTGCAAAATGTGCTTTATGATGTTGCACTTCAAAACTTTGAATATTATACTCATTAGCCAATTCTTTTCCTTTAACACTCGAAAAATATTGTGGATGCTTATCGTAAATTACTGCCTCTGGCTTTGTCATAAACAGCGACAACCAATGTTTTATAAGCAATTCATAGCTTTGCTGCGACTCGTAGCTATTTATATTCCCTAACTACTGAGAAAT
>DAOVUO010000101.1 GCA_030632545.1 Bacteroidales bacterium | reverse complement strand
GGTTGCCTATCTTCACCAAATAAACTAGGGAAATCGGCAAGTTTTCTAGTCGTTTCCCGATTACTATTGATTCGATGTGTTTTAGTAGCTTCAACCCTTTTTTTAACTTCCTTTAACTTTCTCAATTCTTGCGGTAAACTAGACTTTAACCATAAACACCATCTCTTTTTATGATTCAAAAATTCCTTAGCACTAATTAAAGGTCTAATAAATTTTTCTGCTTCAGGTTCAATTTTGATTAAATTCTCTTTTTCCTCACTGGTTAAAAGCAAATTCCCGCCATCATTAGGCATACTTCCAAAGCTGATTTTTGGAACATCGCAAATGGGTTTACGCCTCTTTAAAATGATTAAATCTAGCCCCTCAACTAAATAAGGATTGATATTTTTTACACTTTTTTCATGTGCTTCACCTTTTATATCTTGATATTCAAAAAGCCTTTTTTGTTTAGCTTCAAAATTGGCAAAACCAATGATAATAACATAAACTTGAGCATTTCCTTTCGCCTCGTTTGACCATTTAAAAGTACGATGAGCAAAATGAATTTTAATACTTTGACTGAAAAGTTTATTCCAAAGAATCCCAACTTGTTCGCCTTGAGAAATAGAGTTTGTGGAAACAAAAGCGGCTTTAATTCTAGTTTTTTGGATATATTGCGAAGCTTTAAGATACCAACAAGTAACATAATCAAGCACGCCTGCACCTTTTATACCCTTAGAAATCATATCAATATCTTGTTTTTGCTCTTTTGTTTGTAATTGCTTTCCATAAAACGGTGGATTCCCAAGGATGTAGTTCAACTGAGTTTTAGGTACAATTTTTTTCCAATCAATCTGTAACGCATTGCCATTCACAATATTAGCTGACTTTTTTAACGGTAAGCGCGCAAAATATTGTCCAAACTCCTCAGAAACTCTTAAATTCATCTGATGATCCATAAGCCACATCGCTACTTCAGAAATTCTCGCTGGCCATTCATCATATTCAATCCCATAAAATTGGTCAACTTCCACTTGTACCACAGATGAAATATCCAAAACCTGTTGCCCGTTTTTATCCAATTCCCGCAAAATTTCAATTTCCAATAAGCGCAATTCCCGATAACTAATAATCAAAAAATTACCACAACCACAAGCTGGGTCTAAAAACTTTAAATTAGCTAACTTTTTATGAAAAGCTTTCAACCTATTTCGATTTTCCTTAGCTTTTTCAAAATCTGCCTGCAATTCGTCCAAAAACAAGGGCTTAATCAACTTCATAATATTTTTTTCCGAAGTATAATGCGCCCCTAAATTTCGCCTTTCTTCGGGTTTCATTACACTTTGGAACATCGAACCAAAAATAGCTGGAGAAATTTTCCCCCAATCCAAGGCACTACATTCTAATAACATTTCCCGCATTTGAGCGTTAAAAGAAGGAATTAATAGCGGTTCTTCAAATAATTTCCCATTAATATATGGAAACCGATTAAGCGATTCATCTAAATTTTTTAAACGTGTTGCTTTTGGCGTATTTAAAACTTGGAAAAAACTTACCAACAAAGCCCCTAAATCACTACCATCCTCCGCTGTTTTAACTTCAATAAATTCCTTAAAACTACCCTGCTCAAAAATCCCAGTATCATCAGCAAATAAACAAAATAAAATTCGTACTAAAAATACTTCTAACAAATGCCCAATATAACCGCTTTCCTCCAGCCAATCATGTAATTTTCCCAATAATTCCGCCGCTTGAATATTAACGGGATCAGCTTCCTTAAACACTCGCTTTTGATAGCCAGCAATAAAGCCAAACAAATGAATATGCTGATGTAGTTCCTCAAGTGCAAATTCATAGTCTGTTCCCTCATCTAAATCATACAATCTAATGCGTGCAAAGTCAGAAACTAACACATATTTAGGCAATTCACGTTCTTTTAAACCATTAAAATAATCCAAAGCCTGCGAATATGCCTTATCTAAATTTTTGCCCTTCGATTTATGTTCAACTAACAGTTGCCCTTTCCAAAATAAATCAATAAAACCGTATTGCTGATTTAATTTCTTTATCGGCTGTTCAAAACTGGCAATACGTCTTCTAGTTATTCCAAAAATATGGAAGAAATTATCCCAAAACGATTTTGCTTCCGCTTGCTCACGCGTTTCCTCCGCCCATTCTTTGGAAAAGGCTAAAGCCCGATCCTTAATTTCATTCCAACTAAGTGCCATTTTTAAGTTTATTATTTATGTTAGCAAAAGTGTGGGGTATGTAGATAAAAACTCAATAATCAAGGTATAATTATCTAAACAAGAATGAGCGACCCACACATAGGTCGCTACTTTAATCTGAGGACTAATCAGTATTAAAAATAGGCATAAGTTTAGTGTTTCTTTAACCTAGTAAATCAAGAATAATATCACGTTCTTGTTCTAATTCTTTTTGACTTACTAACATACGACTGCGACTAAATTTGTCAATATCTAATCCTTGAACAATGGAAAATTCACCATTTTTAATAGTAACTGGGAATGAATAAACTAATCCTGGCGGAATATCATAACTACCATCACTGGCAATTGCCACACTGACCAGCTTTTCAGTTCCCATTGCCCAATCACGCATATGCGCAACAACCGCTGAAGCTGCCGAAGCTGCACTTGATTTACCTCTTGCCTTAATAATAGTTGCACCACGTTGTTGCACGGCAGGAATAAATTCGTTTTCTACCCAATTTTGTTCTACTAAAGAACTAGCGGCTTTTCCATTTACTAAAGCATGAGCAATACTTGGATATTGATTTGCTGAATGATTGCCCCACACAACTATGTTTTCAACTGCTGAAACATTAACCCCAACTTTGGCAGCAAGTAAATTAACTGCTCGAGCGTGATCAAGACGCATCATGGCAGAAAATTGTTTTGGATCTAATTTAGGGGCGCATTTCATAGCGATGAAGGCGTTGGTATTCGCTGGATTACCTACAACTAAAACTTTAACCTTACGATTAGCCTGTTCATTAAGTGCTTTACCATGTATTTTAAACACTTCACTATTTATTTTGAGCAAATCAGCTCTTTCCATACCAGGACCACGAGGAGCTGCTCCGACCAATAAAGCATAATCTATTTCAGCAAAAGCTACATTTGGATCATCAGTTATTGCAACATCTTGCAGTAATGGATAGGCGCAATCCTGCAATTCCATCATTACACCTTTTAAAGTAGTTAATGCCTGTGGTACTTCCAACAGGTTTAAAATAATAGGTTGGTCCTGCCCTAGCATTTCGCCTGAAGCAACGCGAAAAATTAAGGAATAGGCTATTTGACCTGCTCCCCCAGTAATGGCAACACGTACAGGTGGTTTCATCATTTAAACTTCCTTTATGTTAAAGTTGTAATTAAAATAATACTTGACATTTTAAAAAAAAAGAATAGTATAGTAAATACATTTACAAAATGTTTTGCGTTTTGTAGGTAGGGAAATATGAAAATATTTCTCTTTTTTTATTCTAAAATATGTATTTCATATAAATCCTTCCTATTTGTATATCCTAGTAAAGCATTTTCCTTCAATAGTTTTTCTTAGTTTATGTATTTCGTCTTTATATATTGATAATTTTTGTGAGAAGTTATCATTGTCTTTTTTGTATCTGTAAAGTTCGCTAGGCATAGGATCAGCAACTTGCAATAAGTTGTTATTATCTGATTTTTTTACAAATTCAATACTTTTTATAAACTTAGTTAATCCTTGTTGTGATATAAAATCAGTACAGAATGAAAAAGTTTTTTAAGTTCTTCATCTACTGAACTTGATTCTACTGTAATATATCCTTCCACGTTGTCATAATTACTATTTTCTTTATTTAAAAATATAAAAAAGTTTTCAAATATTTTTTTCATACAATAAACATGTCTATGGCTTAACCATTTTGTGCTTTTCAGCGTTTCAGTTATTAATTTTTCATTATACATAGAAGCAAGTACAGTCATATCTGTTTCATCAATAATTTTTATAAAATCTTCCAAAAAATTTTTTATTCCGTTTTTACTTTTCGCTTGCCACTCTTTTTTAAATCTTCTCAATTCAGTCCAATGAATAATTTTTACAGAATGTTCATCCTTTAATGCTTTAATTTTTGCATCCAAAATATCTCTTTCCGTTTCAGATACAATAAATCCTGCTAAAGAAAAATAATCTTGGTTATTCTGTAAATTTGCAAGCATTTCATCTAAGTATAAAAAATATTTTCTATTTGCCATTAGATTATGTATTTATACATTTGTGTGTATTTTATATATTATATTAAAAACTATTATCTAAAATATAATAACATAAATATATAAGGTAGTAACCATAATTTATCTATATAAGTTATGAATATAAAATTTTCAGTATGAATTTTGTTATATTTCTATGCTTCATTATATAACTGAAAAAAATAGGACATTTTTTATGAATTGGTACGGTTTATATATTTTATTTAAGAAAGAAACCCATCGTTTTTTAAAAGTAGCGACTCAGACTATTCTAGCACCTATTATTACTGTATTGCTGTATTTATTAGTATTTTCCTCCGTTTTAGCAAAACATGTAGAAATTTACACTGGTATTGATTATATAAGCTTTTTAATTCCTGGCTTAATAATGATGTCAGTTATTCAAAACGCATTTGCTAACAGCTCATCAAGCCTAATTCAGTCAAAAATGAACGGCAGTTTAGTACTTTTACTTTTACCTCCTTTATCCAATTTTGAATTTTACTTTGCCTACATTGCGGCTGCAACCGTACGTGGTTTATTAGTCGGGTTAGGTGTATGGGTGTCAATATATTGGTTTATTGAACTACCAATTTATAATATTGGCATTATTTTTATTTTTGCCCTTTTAGGTAGCTTGATATTAGGAACATTGGGATTAATTGCAGGAATATGGGCAGATAAATGGGATCATATTGCCGCTTTTCAAAATTTTGTTATATTACCCATGACTTTTTTAAGTGGCGTATTTTATCGAATAGATTCTTTACCCGAATTTTGGGAACAAGTTTCTTATTATAATCCTTTTTTTTATATGATAGATGGATTTCGCTATGGTTTTTTGGGAATAGCAGAAGCGAATATTTATACAAGTTTGATAATTATTTGCTGTTTTACAGTGGTGATAACAGCTATTTGCTTATGGTTGTTACATATTGGGTATAAAATTCGGTCATAATTAATTATCGCTAGTTATTTTTCTAATAATGTCAAGTATGATAATTTTTCTAAAAATAAAAAAGAATTGGCAAATAAAAATTAAATATTTAAACCAAGAAATTTTTTGTTTGAAGAAAATTATTATTATTAATAAAGATAAAACTTTATAATTTTGATATTATTATAAATACTTGTATTGTAAATATATAGCTTTTTTACCCTTGACATTTTTTTTAAAATAGGTTCTAATAAAATTAAAGAACCAATCTTAACTTAATAAACAAATAAGGATGTAAATTGAAACATTTTATTCTAGGAATAGCTTTATTTAGCATGATTTTTAATCCGCTGGTATTTGCCGCCGAACCTACAGAGCAAATTGCCACCTATCGTAGTGCGATTAAAGAATTAGGAACCCAGCTAAAAACCGAATTAATGCAAGCAATTAAATCCTCAAATCTAGTCGAAGCAATAAACGTTTGTCATTCTAGGGCTGATGAAATTGCAGCTTCAGTTTCTGAAAAACAAGGTTTTGTCATTTCACGTGTTAGTTTTAAATACCGCAATCCAAAAAATGCACCTGAAG
This sequence comes from Bacteroidales bacterium, assembly GCA_030632545.1. Lineage (GTDB taxonomy): Bacteria > Bacteroidota > Bacteroidia > Bacteroidales > DYOH01 > DYOH01. The sequence goes on along the minus strand of DAOVUO010000101.1, from coordinate 2,104 downwards.
CATGGGAACAGACTGTTTTAGAACAATTTGAGCAACGAAAAGATGCTGGTGAAAATTTAAAAAGCTTAGAATTTCATGAAGTTGTGCAAATTGATGGGCAAAAAGTAAGCCGTTATATGAAAGCTATCCCAACTAGAGGCAAATGTTTAAGCTGTCATGGCTCAGAAATTGAACCTGAAATCCAAGATAAAATTAAACAACTTTACCCTGAAGATAAGGCGATTAATCTTGAAGCTGGCGACATACGTGGTGCATTTAGTATTACTGAGATTTTGCCATAGACTTGTAGTTAAATAATTGGTGGTCCTGAACAAAGATGGTCTCAAAAAACCTGTCAGGTATCAAAGACCTAACAGGTTTAGGACTACCAAATAATTTCGTCTCAATTTACATTAAACTCCATTTAAAAACACAAAAATTTAATGGAACATATAAATATAGTTTTAATTGTTGATGATGACCATATAGGACGTGAAACATTAGGTGTTTTACTTGGTGATCAAGGGTATAAATTAGTTTTTGCAACCAATGGACGGGAAGCTTTAACTAAAGCCATAGAATTAATGCCAGATGTTATCTTATTGGACATTATGATGCCCGAAATGGATGGTTTTGAAGTTTGCCAACGCTTACGCAAGATTCCATCTTTGGCTAATGTGCCTGTTATTATGTTGACCTCATTAGGCGATCGAAATTCGCGGTTACAAGGTATTAAAGTAGGTGCGGATGAATTTATTTCAAAGCCTTTTGATACTGTTGAATTACAAGCTAGATTGCAAACAATTTTGAAACTTAATCGTTATCGGCGATTGTTGGCAGAAAAAGCTAAGTTTGAATGGGTAATTGAAAAAAATAATGAAGCTTATTTATTACTTAATAATGAGAATAAAATTATTTATGCTAATTTACAAGCACGTAAATATCTAATTAATAATGACCAAGATGATATTATTGGTAAAGATTTTTTAAAATTAGCTAAAACTCATTACCAAACAGAACCACAACATATATGGGAAAATTGGTTAACGCAAGCCCCAAATGTAGCTCTTTACCTTGTTTGTGTTGAAACGGTAACTTCGAGTGCTTTTTGGTTACAAGTTGATATTATGGAAATGCCTGTAGAAATCGAGGAGAAATATTTAATTCGGTTACATGACATAACTGATACGATATTAGTTGGCAGACAAAAATGGACATTTCAAGGACAAGTTCGACATAAATTAAAAACTCCCATATCACCAATAACAATGGGGCTTGAGTATATTAAGAATAATTATGATAACTTAACTGATCAAGAAAAGAAAGAATTTATCGATATTGCTTATTCTGGTGCCAATCGTTTAAAAGATGAAGTCGAAAAAATTTTTACCTATTTAGATGTATCCAATTCAGCTAAATTAGGGATGGAAACTTGTCATATTAATGATATTTTACAATTGATTAAAATCATTGAAAAAAATCTACGGTTACAAACAATTAATATTGATAAACAATATGATAAAAAAGCAGAAGAAATTTGGCTATTTATTTCTCCACAAGCAGTAGAACTTATATTGGCTGAACTGCTATTAAATGCAAAAAAATTTCATCCTAATAATTCCCCAGTAATCGAAATTAAAATATCTAATATAGAAGCAGGAGTTTGTTTAAAAATTAGTGATAACGGAGTACATTTATCAACTGAACAACTTGAACATATTTGGACTCCTTATTATCAAAGCGAAAAAAATTTTACTGGTGAAAAACAGGGAATGGGATTAGGATTGTCAATGGTTGCTTCGTTAATATGGGAAATTGGTGGGCAATGCCGAGCTTTTAATCACCTTAAACAAGCGGGTCTAGTTATTGAAATTATTTTACCTATTTTAGATTTTGAAAACCCTGAATTTTAAATAACAATATATATTAAAAATATGAGTAGTCCTAAAATAGGTAGTGGTAAACCTGTTAGGTTTTTTGAGACCATCACTACTTTATATGGGTGGTCCTAAAATAGATAGTGGTAAACCTGTTAGGTCTTTGAGACCTGACAGGTTTTTTGAGACCATCACTACTTTATATGGGTAGTCCTAAAATAGGTAGTGCTAAACCTGTTAGGTCTTTG
>DAOVUO010000110.1 GCA_030632545.1 Bacteroidales bacterium | reverse complement strand
CCTTCAGAAGTAAACGAATTAGCAGAAATTCCTAATTTGTCAAATAGTTTTACAGAGAAGTTTGCAGCGTTACCTCAGCGTAATATTGCATTAAGTATAAGAAAAAGGGATGAAAAAATGGGGATAGATTTGAAATTGAAAAATATAATTGAAGGTTCTATTGTTCATATTGCCAGTTTGGATAAGATATTAATAACAGCGCCAAGCTCGGAATTGATTGAGAGTGAAGGTAAAACAATGTTCTATTTTGCTCGTTTAGTTGAAAAATCTGTAAATTAATGAAGAATGTGGAATAAGATATATATTGTTGTCCTATTTATTTTCTTTTTTCAAATTTCGTGTAAAATTACATTAAAGCAAGATATTATTGAATTTATAGAAAACCAAATAAATTTTAATACAGAAAACTATGCTATTATAATTATTGCAAAAGATACGGATTGTTCATCTTGCCTCTGGTCGTATTCAGATGTAAAAAATTCGGTAGATACATCATATTTTGGTTTGTATTTAGTAACTGTTGAACCCAAATTTAAAAAGGTATTACAAAAAATAAATTCAAATATTGAATGGAAGGAATTTGAAAACGAAATTTTATATAATCAATTGCAAGAATATACAAACCATCATGGCCCATTTATAGTAAAAGTGAAGGATGGCAAAATAGAATCTATTCAATAATTTACTATTTTAGCTCTACATTTACAAGACTTATGAAAAAACGCTACATTTTGTTCCTCACGATACTATTGCTATTTTCTTGTGGCAAAGAAAAAGAAAAAATAGACGAGAATAATATAAATCAGCCTTACCAAAAAAAGATGCCCATTGTAGAGTGGCAGCTTTTGCAGTTTACAAATTGGCATCAAGAACTGCTCTCACAAGGTAAACTAATCGCCCAAAAAAAAGCGGAACTACGTTTTAAAACAAGTGGCCTATTACAGCAATTACATGTAAAAAATGGTCAAAAAGTTAGTAAGAATACGGTTTTAGCCATTTTAGATACCGAGGAAGCAATGCATAACTTGCATTTGGCACAAACCGAGTGGCAAAAGGCTAAAACCGAGCGATATATACAGCTTATAGAGCGAGCTACAAATGGCGATACAGCAAGTATTAGTATCGAAAAAAAGGCTGTTGTTGATTTACGTACTGGTTATTCTTCGGCACAAGTCCGTTTAGAACAAGCACAATACCAATTGCGTCAAACAAAGCTTATAGCCCCTTTTAGCGGTAAAATTGCTAATTTATTTATCCAAAACTATAATTATATTAATCCGTCAGAAGTTTTTTGCTTATTGGTAGATGATACACAGTTTTATCTCGATTTTAATATTTTGGAAAGCGAAGCTCCGCAAGTAAAAATAGCTCAAAAAATTGTAGCTGTGGCAATGATGCTTAGTGAACAAGAATTTTCGGGTAAAATAATAGAAATAAATCCAGTAGTGGATAAAAACGGAATGATACAAGTACGTGCAATTTTGGCTGGAAATTCGGTGCTTTTTGATGGTATGCAAATGGAAATTAGCAGCAGAAAAACTACTGAAAACAAAATTGTTGTGCCAAAATCGGCCATTGTAGAGCGTTCGGGTAAGTGGGTGGCATTTGTTGCTAAAAACGGACTAGCAAAATGGAAATATGTTGATATTGAGAGTGAAAATTCAAAATATTTTTTAATTTCGAAAGGTTTAGATATTGGCGATACTTTAATTATAAGTAATAATTTTAATTTGGTTCACGATTCCGAAATTAAACTAAAATTGTAATATTTGCTTTTTAGGCAATCGTAATTAAAACCGTCATTGCGACGAAGGAAGCAATCCCTTGGAAGTTAAGGCTTGTTGGATAATTGGGAGATTGCTTCATTCTTTTCAGTGATGTGCGTGGAATAACAACTTTTGGATTAAGGAATTATTAAAATAATAAACAAAAAATGGCTTGGTAAAGTTTCTCATAAATAGACCAATAGCGGTAAATATGGTTTACTTGGCACTTTTTCTTTTAGGAATTGTGTCGTTTCGTTATTTTCCAGTCTCACTATTGCCAACCACGGATATTCCCGAAATTAGTATTAGAGTAAATGCACCAGGAATGTCGGCCAGAATGGTGCAAAATACAGTAAATAGTTTACTGTTAAGTCAGGTAAAGCAAGTAAAGCATCTCGAAGAATTACATAGCGAGGCTCAGAATAATCAAGCTTTTATTCGTTTGCGTTTTCGTGCTGGAACACATATAAACTTGGCATTTATTGAGCTAAGTGAGAAAATAGATGCCATTATGCCTTATTTACCACGAGAAATTGAGCGACCACAAATAATAAAGGCTCGCCTAACCGATATTCCTGTGTTTTATTTGGCATTAAGCTATAAAAACGAGCGAAATATGCTTCAGTTCAGCGAGTTTGTGCGTTCGGTAGTAAAACCCAGAATAGAGCAATTACCCACAGTAGCCATGGCCGATATGTCGGGCTTGCAGCAAGCAGAAATAGCAATTATTCCGGATGCTTTAAAAATGCAAGTTTTAAATATTAGCTTAGACGATATTCAGCTTGTATTGCAACAAAATAACATTGAATTAAGTAATATACTTTTGCGACAGAGGCAATATGAGTATTTCGTAAAAATTGATAACCGACTTAGAAGTATTGAAGATATTGAAAATTTGATTTTTAAGAGAGAAAATCGCTTTTTTAGATTAGTGGATATTGCCAAAATAGTAAAAAGACCAGCAAAGGAGCAAGGGCGTTTTTATTTTGGAAAAAACAGAGCAATTAATTTAGCAATAATAAAAAATAGCGATGCTCAAATGGCTGAACTACGCCTGCAAATGGAACAATTATTTGCACAATTTCAGGCAGCTTATCCCGAAGTAAATTTTGAACTTTTTAGAAATCAGACCAAACTACTGGATTTTTCTATTAAAAACCTTCAGCAAAGTTTATTTTTAGGTGTTTTATTTTCTGTACTAATTAGTTGGATTTTTCTGCGTCATTGGAAATATGCTTTATTAATAGCTGCAAATGTAGTTTTATCGCTTGTTATTAGCTTTTTATTAATATGGCTTTTAGGTGTTTCAATTAATATTATTTCGCTTTCGGGCTTAATTTTAGCTGTAGGTATGATGATTGACAATGCTATTATTGTAGTAGAAAATATTCATCAACAGCCAAATGGAGGCGATAAGGCCATCGTTTTAGGAACAAATCAAGTAATTGTGCCACTTTTGAGTAGTATGTTTACTACACTTGCAGTTTTTTTGCCACTTATTTTTATTGGAGGAATTACTCAGGTTCTATTTTTCGACCAAGCACTTACAATTGCAGTTGGAATGTTATCGGCACTGGTTGTTTCTGTTACTTTTTTACCAGTTTGGATACATTATTGGAAATTGGCCAATGATGGAATTGAAAAAAGAGAGAAAAATCAATTTTGGCAAAATATTTATAAGCAAACTCATTTTTATTTTTTTCAGCACAAAAAGTTTAGCTTATCTATAATGCTTGCTCTTATCTTGTTCGCAGTTTTTTTTATTTGGAAAATTCCTAAGCGATTATTACCTCAAATGAGCCAAAAGGATGTAGTTTTACTGGTAAATTGGAACGAAAATATTTCGTTAGATGAAAATTATAAACGTTATAGCGAAATAGTAGATTTAGTCAGTAATAGTCTTGTAACTAGTAGCTTATTGGCTGGCATTCCACAGTTTTCGTTGGGACAAAAGCGAATAATAGCTTTTTATGATTCCGAAATTTACTTAGATTTTATTAGTTATAATGATTTGCTTGCTGCAAAGTATAAACTGAATGAAATAATTCGTAATAATTATCCAAATGCAAATCTTAGTTATAGTCCTGCCGACAATATATTTAATCGTGTGTTTGAGGATAATCGAGCAGCTTTACAGTTAAATTTATATTCTTCGAATATATCTAAAGAGATTGATTTAAAGTTGCTTGATAGCTTGATGCTTGAGATAAATATGGAATTAGGCACTCAATTAGAATCACCTTTAGAAACACAATATATTATTGAGCTTAAACATCAAAACATGGCTCGATTTGATGTTCGTCCACCAATTGTTGTACAAAAGCTAAAAACGATTTTTAGTGGGAATCAAATTGGCGAATTGCGTAGTTTTCAGCAGCAAATACCTATTTGTTTGGCTCAAAACGAAGCTAATATTTACGATTTGCTGAAAAATGCTTATGTGTTAAATAAAAATGCACAAGCTATTCCGTTAATTGCCCTGTTAGATATAAAAAAGGGAAGTGAGCGTAAAAATATAATTTCAGGCATATCTGGCGAATATATTCCTCTTGAATTTGATATTGATAAGAGGTTTTTAGTGCGATATCAGGAAAAAATAGAGCAAATACTTGAAAAATTTTCAAGTTTGCAATTTTCATTTTCGGGTACTCTTTTAGATGGTGGCAAAGTTATGCAAACTACTGGTTTTTTGTTTTTGCTCTCTATTATTTTGTTATATGTGATATTGGCTGCTACTTTTAATTCGGTAAAATTGCCTCTAATCATTTTAGTTGAGATTCCCATTGATTTAGCAGGTGTTTTTCTTGCTTTATACCTATGGGGCAGTAGTTTAAATATGATGTCGGCTATCGGAATTATTGTGATGTCGGGGATTGTGATAAACGATTCAATTTTAAAAATTGATACAATAAACAGGCTTGTTGAATCAGGGAAATCACTTTCTGAGGCAATAGAGCAGGGGAGCGAAATGCGTGTAAAAGCAATTCTAATGACAAGTTTAACTACTATTTTGGCATTAGTTCCATTGCTTTTTGTTTCGGGTATGGGTGTGGAAATGCAATTGCCTCTTGTTTTGGCGGTTATAGGCGGACTTGGATTGGGTACTTTGGTTAGTTTGTTTGGTATTCCAGTTTTATACTACTATTTAAAACGATAGTATGGCACAAAAATCTAGTTTTAGCATTATTTTAGTTTTTGTAGCTTTAACTATTTCTGGTTGGTTTTTTATTCCTTATCTTTCAGTACGTTTACAGCCTTCGCAGCAATTACCTTATTTGAATATTTCGTTTACATACTCAGGTGCTAGTCCTGAGGCTATTAGTCGTCAAGTAGTTTCAGTTTTAGAGCCAGCGGTAAATATTTTACAAGGGATTCGAAAAATAGAGTCTTATGCATACCGTGGGCGTGGTTCAATCCAGCTAGAATTAAACAGAGATATAGATATAGATTATTTTCGCTTTGAGCTTTCGTCAATAATCAAACAAGTTTATCCCAAATTACCGCAAAATGTAAGCTATCCGCAAATTTATATTAGTAAGGAAGATGATGATCAGCCACGGAATTTATTGTCTTATTCTTTATCGGGCGAAGCTACAGCTGCACAAGTTCAAAAATATGCACAAAAACATATAATTACGCAATTATCAGGAATTGATGGTATTGAAAAGATTGACATTACTGGTGGTAATACTGAAATAACGCAAATATCATATAAGCCACAAGTATTGCAACACTTTGGGTTAAATTCTGATGATGTTGGAATTGCCATTCAATCTTATTTTAAGCAAACTGAGCTTGGCCGTTTTTTGGATGAATCCACAAATAGCGAAAGTTTTATAAAAATGCAGTTTAAAGGGCAAGAGGCTGATTTATGGAAAATTCCTATAGTTGAAATTAATGGTCGAATTATTTTACTTGGTGATATTGCAGATGTTCGGGAAACTGAGATTTTACCCCAGATGTATAGACGAATAAATGGTGAAAACACAGTAACCCTTTCTATTGTAGCAACAAAATATGCCAATTCGTTAACAGTGGCAAAACAAGTAAAACAAAAAATGAGTATAATCGAAAAGAATTTAGGTTTTTCGTACTCAGTATTTTTGGAATATGATGCCACAGAAAAAATAGAAAAGGAATTGACCAAAATTTATGTAAGAACTTTGTTTACAGTACTTATATTGTTAGTTTTTGTGTTTTTAATTCGTTTCGACTGGCGTTATTTAGTCATTATTTTTCTTGCTCTATTAAGTAATATGAGCTTGGCATTTGCTTTTTATTATTTATTTGATGTAGAAATTCATCTCTATTCCTTGGCTGGGATTACAATATCCTTAGGTTTTGCCATAGACAATAGTCTGGTTATTTTTGAGCATATTCGCTCTCATGGTAATCGTAAAGCTTTTATAGCTATTTTTGCATCTACTTTAACAACAATTGGTGCATTAATAAGTATATTTTTTTTAGAGGAAAAAACACGTCTGCTTTTGCTTGATTTTGCTCTTGTAATAATAATAAATCTAAGTGTATCACTACTTGTTTCTTTGTTTTTTATTCCATCATTAATCGAAAAAATGTATGAGAATAAGAAACAAAAAAAGTTTCCTAGCTGGTATTTTACAGGAATTAGATTTTTTGAAAAATGGTATTCAAAACTTATAAAAATTCAAAGGAAAAGGGTTTGGATTAGCTATTTAGCTTTTTTGTTATTATTTGGCCTTCCTGTGTTTCTTCTTCCACAATCTGTAATAGGCAAAACGTGGTATCATAAAGTTTATAACACAACATTGGGCTCCGATTTTTATAATAATTACCTTAGAGAGTATACTAATAAAGCTTTAGGTGGAAGTTTACGTTTATTTAATTACTATGTTTTTGATAATGATTTTTATTCCGAAAAGCAAGATTTAAAGCTTTATGTGAGAGCTTCTGCGCCTTATGGAACTACTTTAGAACAGTTAAACGAAGTTTTTATGCAAATGGAAAGCTTTATCGGGCAGTTTAGTGAAGTAGAATTTTATATAAGTAATATTAATTCGGTACGAAATGCAAGTATTGAAATCAGTTTTAAGAAGGAATTTCAAGGAGGAATTTTCCCTTATCAGCTTAAAAATATGCTTTCGGCTTTTGCCATGGATTTTGGTGCACTTAATTGGAGTATTTATGGAGTGGGAAAGGCTTTTTATACTGGTTTTGGTGTGAGCTTGCCAAAATATATTGTAAGTATAAAGGGCTATAACTATCAGCAATTATTAAGCGAGGCCGAAAAACTTAAAAAATTTATATTGATTCATCCACGAGTGCAGGAAGTTTTAATTGTTAGTCCTTTAAGTAGGAATGATGGAATAGAAAGCTATACTTTAGATTTTGATGCTCAAAAGTCTATAAAATATCATACAAATATTGTTAATATGGTAAATAAACTTGAGGAATTTGCCGACGCAAAATCTTATGACTTTACTATTTATCATAAAAATATGTATAAGGCAATTATGCTTAAGCCAAACTTAAAAAATGACTTGGATTTTTGGAATTTGAAAAACCTTTATGTTGGAAATGATAGTCTTTTTTGGCGATTAAAGGAATTAGCACAAATTGATAAAATTAAGCTTCAAACGGAAATTTACCGTATTAATCAGGAATTTGAGCTTTATTTGAAATATGATTATGTAGGCAGTGCAAAATTTGGCGATAAATATTTAGAAAAAATATTAAAACAGGCAAAAAGCACATTGCCTTTGGGCTATCATGCACATAAAGAGAAAGATAAATATTGGTTTTATTCGTGGGAAAAGCCTAAAAAACCTTATGTGCTTATTTTACTCATAATTGCTATCATATTTTTTATTTCTACAGTGCTTTTCGAATCGTTTAAGCAAGCAATTGTTATACTATTTTTAGTCCCTGTTTCGTTTATTGG